>JAEYWT010000348.1 GCA_023428865.1 Bacteroidota bacterium
CCTCTCGCTCCATTTCGAAAAGAACCACAGCCCACGAGGCATCCGCAGGCGCGCATTAACTTCGGTGACATGAAACGGAATGCTTTCGGATGTCACATGGTGTTCTTCCTGCTGCTTTCGGCCAGCACTGCTGCAGCCCAAGGGCCAGAGGCGAACACGAAAAAACCAAAGGACCAAAGACCTTTCAGCGAACGGGTCTGGTTCGGTGGCGGCATCGGTCTTTCCTTCGGTACGGTAACAGCCGTACAGTTGGACCCCATGGTGGGTTACAAGATCGACCAAGGCGGCAAACTATCGGTAGGATTAGGTGGTAGTTACTGGTACTTCCGGGACAACCGCTTCGTGCCTGCCTACGATTTCAAAGCTTTCGGCTACCGTACGTTCAGCCGCTACCGTGTCATAGAGCAAGCTTACCTGCATGCCGAGTTCCTGCACATGAACGTAGAAGCGAACCGGTTCACCACCTTCAGTGAGATTCAACCCCGTGTTTGGGTTCCTCACCTCTTGCTGGGTGCTGGCTATGTGCAGCCTTTGGGCTCGCGCAGTTCCATCTTCATACAGGTGTTGTTCGATGTGATACAAGACCCGAACAGCATCTATTTCAACCAAGGGCCGATCTTCAGCGGAGGGGTGGGGATCGGGTTCTAGGAAACAGCGCGAGGAAGGTTCCAACACCCGCGCTGGGAGCCGATCGTTCACATTGCAGGGTGCTTTCCGATGATAGGGCGAACCAAACCCTATCCCATGAGACTTTCCACCCTTTCGATCGCCATTGGCCTCTTCAGTGTAAGCCTGATCACTTCGTGCAAGAAGGATGAAGCGGATCCGTGCGACAATGTAACCTGCCTGAATGGCGGCAGTTGTAATAGCGGTGCATGCTCCTGTGCCACCGGATATGAAGGAGCCACCTGTGGCACTGAGGTACGCGCCAAGTTCATCGGCCTATACAATGGAACAATGGCATGCACAGGGATGAGCCAAGCCGGCAGCCTGACCATCACGAACAGCGCAGCTAGCATCAGCAGCATCGTGATCAGCGATGGCACGGACACCTTCGTGGGTACCGTGAGCGGCTCCAGTGTCAACATCGCCACCCAAACGATCAGCGGGGCGGTCACGGTGAGTGGCTCCGGCCAGCTCGCCGGTCTGATCCTTACCCTGAACCTGAACTTGAGTGGAAACACCTGCACATACACAGGTACGAAGCAATGAGGTCGTTCTTGCATAAAGCAGAAAACCCGCCATCTGGCGGGTTTTCTGCTTTGTGGAGCCGGGCGGGATCGAACCGCCGTCCAAACGACCGCAACATGGGCTTTCTACATGCGTAGCCACTTCATTGGTTTTCGACCATCAGCTGGGGAAGGGCACCCCACTGTTGGCTTAGGTCCTGTTTCTCACCTGTGCTTCGGACCACCGCACAGGCCAGTTCTCCAGGATGACACCCCTGGGCCGGGAAGGAGGATCACGGGCCTCCCCGAGGGGTACTCGTCCACGCTACTATCTTCACGTGGATTAAGCCTCATAGCCTTGGGCTATTAAGCAGCGAGAGCGTAGTCTGCTTCGCCAGTTATGGCGTCGATGCACTGGGATACGGGTCGCACATCACACCCGGCATGCTTACACACATCACGAAGCCGCTGTCGAAACCAGGTCGGCCCCATGTTGAAAAGAACGTATTCCGTAACCGGAACGTGCTACAAAGGTAACCATAGCCATGCTGGTCCGCAGCATACGCCGATCCGGCCACTGTTCCCGACGGAGGGCCCTACTTTTGCCGACCCGTCAAAAGCGGGTATGACCATGTCCACCTCCTACCGCAAGATCGGCGTCATCCGCGAAGGCAAGAAGCCCGAAGACCGGCGCGTACCGCTTACTCCAGCGCAATGCAAAGAAGTGATGCAGCGCTACCCGGACGTTGACCTGGTGGTGCAACGCAGCAACGTACGGTCATACACCGATGCCGAATACGAAGCCTTGGAGATCCCCTTGGTGGACGACCTCGGCGATCGCGACCTACTCCTCGGGGTGAAGGAAGTGCCCACCGAGCAGCTTCTTCCCGGAAAAGCCTACCTCTTCTTCAGCCATACCATCAAACAACAGCCGCACAACCGGAAATTGCTGCGTGCCGTGCTGGACAAGAACATCAGGCTGATCGACCATGAATTATTGACCGACCTGCATGGTGACCGTGTTTTGGCCTTCGGTTATTGGGCCGGCGTGGTGGGCGCTTACAACGGAATGCGCGGCTGGCAGCTCATACATGGCGGTCCTGATCTGAAACCTGCGAACCAATGCCATGATCTGGAAGAGTTGGAACGCTATCTGCATGCCTACCCACTTCCGCAGGACCTTCGTATCGTACTCACCGGTGGTGGGCGTGTAGGCAAAGGAGCCATGGGCGTGTTGGAGCGCGCCGGTGTGAAGCGGATCAGCCCTACCGAATTCCTAGAAAGAAGCAATACCCGGCCTGTGTACACGGTATTGGGGTCATCTGATCTCTATCGGCGTGATGATGGGAAACCCTTTGACAAGCAGGCCTTCCATACCGACCCACGTGGTCACCATGCGAACTTCCTTCCCTACGCGCGCAAAGCCCACATCTACATGGCCTGCCATTTCTGGGATCCGCGTGGTCCCAAGATCCTCAGTGCCCAAGACCTTCGCGATCCGCTATTGAGCTTGCAAGTGATCGCAGACATCAGTTGCGACATCGGCGGCCCGATAGACAGCACGTTACGCGCAACCACCATTGCCGAACCGTTCTATGGATACGACCCATCGAGTGGGATGGAAAAGGCAGCAGGCACACCAGGAGCGATCACGGTGATGACGGTGGATAACCTGCCGTGCGAACTACCGCGTGATGCGTCAGAAGCCTTTGGTCGTGACCTCGTTGAGCGCGTGTTGCCCTTCCTCGTAGGTGAGGACAAAGAAGAAATGATCGCCCGTGCGACTATCGCACAGCAGGGAACCCTTGCAGAGAACTACAGCTACCTGACCGATTACGCGAACGTCTGATCAAGCCGCGAGCACCAGTTCCAACGAAAGGAAGGCCGTTTCATTATCGCGGGCGAAGGTGTGCGTGAGGATCGGGCCGGAGCTTTTACGAGCCATGGTCAATAGACCCAAGCCTGCACCTCCACGCTCTGTGCGACCTTCATTGGCGAGCAGCTTCAAGTGATGTTCGCGTAGGTCAGCCTCATCCATTTCGTTCAGTATGCTGATGCGGTGGGTAAGCGAGGCCACGGTGACCTGTGGGGCTGCGTTGCCCATCACCAGCTTGTAGTTTCCTTCTTTGAAAACAAGCAATGCGAACGCCGTGGTAGCGAGGTCTGCCGGAATGTGATGGCGGATGTTCTCCAGACCTTCCACAAGCAGGTTCACCAAGCGCTTTCGTGTGGCAACGCCCACAGCCATTTCGCGGCAATGGTCCTCAGAAAGCTGCACCAACCGTTCAAGTTCTGGACGATCCAAGAACCCGATATGCATGAAAACGACCGTACCCGCCTCGGCAGAACGCCGTGCAAGTTCATCGGCCCAATGGCCTTGTTCCGCTATGGGCAGTGCAAGGGACATGCCTGGGAACACGAAGTCAGATGGAGAGGGTGGCTCACTCGACGGATCGGCTATTGGAACCGATATACGCGTATCCGGGAAACAAGGTTTCATCGCCCCACCGGCTTACCTGTCAACATGGGCACTGTGGATGAAAACAAGCCGACCAGTACCTGCGTACAAGCCATGCAGCATCACCTTTGAACCAGCGTGAACTCCTTGTGGATCATGAACTCAGCCATTAAGCAAGTGTCATCCGGTATGGATCGTCCCAGGGTATCGCTCATCGTGCTCGCAGGCATGCTCTTGTTCAGCCACGGTCAGTTGAAGGCCCAGGTCGAGCCTGTGCAGGTGCGCTTCGAGCCGGGTTGCGAAGTGGTGAAGGCCTATTTCGACAACACGGTAGCCAATGCCACAAGCTATCTGTGGGACCTGGGAGATGGCAACACGAGCACCTTGGCCAGACCCATGCACACCTATCCGTTCGGCGAGCCTGTTAGCGTGCAACTGACCGCCGTGGTGGATGGTGCTCCCGTGACCTATGCCAAACAGTTCACCACGCAGGAGCAACTGGAGTTCTCGGCCATTGCCTTGCCGAACGTATTCAGCCCGAACGGCGACGGCAAGAACGATGTGTTCGCCCCGATGAACGAAGCCTTCCTCGGTCCTTGCGCAACGCTCTCGGTCTACAATCGGTATGGACAACAGATCTTCGAGAGCCTGGGCAACCAACTGAGTTGGGATGGCCACAGCTTTGCCGGTGAGCCTGCCTCTGAGGGTGTGTACTTTTACGTCTTCACCTGGGGCGGCGGCACACTCAACAGCACGGTAACGTTGATGCGTTAAGGCTGTTCCAGGAAGCCAACATGCGCTTCCCCATCTCGAGATATCCTTCACCTCCGCGGGTCCTAGCGCTCGCTTTTGCCGCGCACTTACTTATCGGTTGCCAATGGGGCGATTGTACCAACGGCAAAGGTTCTGTCACAAGGCAGCCGTTGAAATTGGATACCTTCCACGGCGTGGCATCGTCCGGCTCCTTGGACATCCGATTCTACAAGGGCACCGAACAACGCGTGGAAGTAGAAGGCCAGCCCAATCTGATCGAACTCATTCCAACAGCGGTGAAGGATGGCATCTGGCACCTCGAACGCACCACATGTTATTCGACCAGCGAGCGATTCGTTGTCCACATCACCTCACCGCGTATCGACCATGTTGCCATGCACGGTTCTGGTGAAGCGAAGAGCACAGACACCTTCACAGTGGAACATGCAACGCTTCAATTGCATGGAAGCGGCGGCATCGAAATGAGTTTCGACACGGACCGTCTCCACGCCACCGTTCAAGGTTCCGGCGACCTACGGGTACAAGGTCGTTGCAACACACTTGAAGCCCAAGTTCAAGGCAGTGGCGACATCGACGCGGGCAAGTTGATCTGCACCGATGTGGATGCACTGGTGCAAGGCAGTGGCGATATCACGGTGTGGGCCACAGGAACATTGAATGCAACGGTGCAAGGAAGTGGTGACATCAATTATAAAAGCCAACCCGCCGAATTGAAAGACCGTGTGGCGGGATCGGGCAGAATAAAGTCGATCAAGTGAGATGACACGCATTCCATTGATACTCGCCGCAACCTTGTTGCTAACGGCCTGTGACACGGGTAGTCCAAGGAAGCCGTCGGCATCCATCGTACATGGCGAAAAGCCGGTCGACATCGTTGTGATCGAAGACAACATCCGGCACGACACCCTATTGATCCAGACCACATTCGACATGGGAGACAGCACGTTCGTGATGGTGGCCAGCCATGTTCAACCCAAGTTCGAAGGCATCAGGCTCTATCGCTACGGTCTACTTCCGGACAGCAATGCGCGGATCCTGTCCTACTCCAACGGCGCATACGACAGTTGGACCATGTTGCCCACCTTCTTCCCGACCCCTGATCCGCCGGGCACTTACTTGGTATTGGCCAACTTCGGCGAACGCGAAAGCTGGGGCCAGAAACTGATCTACATGGACAGCACCTTCACGGATCTGGGGTTCATCGATCTGGCCTTTCCGGAGCGCATCACCGAAGGGGACACCGCGTTCATGAAACGCACGAACATCGCACCGTACGGCAGACTTGCGTTACACAACGATACGGCCGTGTTCACGTTCGATTGCGACAGCCTCTTTCTCTACGACGACATGGCCGGGCACAACGACCTGGTCGTTCCCGCGAACACCATCCGCTACACCTATCACCCGGACACCGGACTGGAGCTTTGGCGCGATGGCCAGCGTCGCGCTGTGAAGCAGCCGAGCTGATCTACTGCACAGTCGGGATCATGCCCCTTGTGCCCATGTCCACCACCTGATCACCGGCGGCGGGTTCGAACACATCATCGCCTGCCACATCGATCCACTCGAAGCTGTTGTTGGTGCTGATGGACACCTTGATCACCACATCTTCGGTCTCGTTCCCGGTGATCACGAGCGGCTCGGCGAAAACACCGGTCAC
>JAEYWT010000387.1 GCA_023428865.1 Bacteroidota bacterium
GACCAGAACTGATCGACAATGGAACAGTTGCAGATCCGCACCATGGCCGAATTCGCCGCTGCCGGCGAAGTGCCCGAAGTATTGTTCTGGGTGGGCTGCGCAGGTTCGTTCGACGACCGCGCGAAGAAGATCACCAAGGCCTTCGTACGCATCCTCAATGCGGCCAAGGTCAAGTTCGCCATCTTAGGGCAGGAAGAAACGTGTACCGGTGATCCAGCGCGCCGCGCGGGTAATGAGTTCCTGTTCCAGATGCAGGCTTTGCAGAACGTCACCGTGTTGAACGGATATGGCGTGAAGCGCATCGTCACCGCCTGTCCGCATTGTTTCAACACACTGAAGAACGAATACCCGGCGTTGGGTGGCACCTACGAAGTGTTGCACCACACACAATTCATCAACGCGTTGATGAAAGAGGAGCGCATCAAGGTGGAAGGCGGCAGTTTCAAAGGCAAGCGCATCACCTTCCACGACCCGTGTTACCTGGGTCGCGGTAACAACGAATACGAAGCGCCGCGCGAGGTGTTGTTGAAGTTGGATGCCGCGCTGGTGGAATTGAAGCGCAGCAAGCAGAACGGCCTGTGTTGCGGTGCCGGTGGGGCACAGATGTTCAAGGAAGCCGAACCCGGCACCCGCGAGGTGAACACCGAACGCAGCGAAGAAGCCCTGGCCGCAGAACCACAGGTGATCGCCGCCGGTTGCCCGTTCTGCAACACCATGTTGACGGATGGTGTGAAGCATTTCAACAAGGAGGGCGAGGTCCGCGTGAAGGACATCGCCGAATTGGTGGCGGAGGCGGGGGATCTGTGAGATACACTTCTGCAACATGGAATTGCGGAATCAATTCATGCGGGTCGAGTGGTTTCACGATCTACCTGATGAACCTGTGCTTCTCTTTTCCGAACTGAACAACGACCGCATGGAAGTCAGGAAGGTCGAAGTATTCCGTAATGGAACCATGGCGTTCGCAAGTTCAGTCCAATCTTCTGGAGCTATCGAACTCAGTTATGAGCCCATTCCATCCATTGCTGAGATCTCAAAGGACCCACAATTCAATCCGCAAGAGATCAGTTCTTCCGAGTTCGAAAGGATATGGACCTTGGCCCTTCGTTAGGGACCTTGTTGTCCTGCCGCGTACACTCGAAGTTACCCCAGAATGCTGCTAAGTTTCCATTGTAGGCCCTGATAACCTCGGACGAGCGTGATGCATCTATCTTTGCAAGACTTCCTTCGCCGATGAAACCCGACGCCATCCGCCACGAGCTGATCGAATGGATCAGTAAGCTAGAGGATCAAGGTCTACTTGGTTCCCTGTTAGGCATCAAGAAGGCCACCCAGCAGGTAGACTGGACGGAAGCGCTTTCTCCGGAGGAACGTCATTCCATCGAGCGTGGATTGGATGATCTGAAGCACGGTCGGACGACAAGTAGCAAGGACTTCTGGGCACGTCATGGCCGTTGAGCGCGAAGTGCGCTGGTCCGACGAAGCAACCGCGAATGTGGACGCTATCAAGGACTTCATTCGTTTGCAATGGAGCGAATGGGAGGTGGCCGTCTTCCTCGATCTTCTCCAGCAATTCGAGCCATTAGTGGTCCAGTTCCCCAATGGTTACCAACGCTCAGGCCTTTTCCCTGGATGCCGTCGCGCGGTTATACACCCTAACGTTTCGGTTGTGTATAGAGTTAGCAGTATCATGATCGAGGTAGTTACGGTATACGACAACCGTTCTTCACGTAGTTGAAGGGGGCAACAGACAGCGACATGCGTCACGTCTACGTCATCCTTTCGGGTGCATATACCACCCCTACCGTACCTTGCGTTCCCCGTGTTGAACGAAACGTGTGACCGATCATGACCGCAACAGCACCATCACCGGCTAAACGCCTTATCGACCTTCCTGATCACGCCCGCTTGTGGGTGTACAAAACCGCACGCGACCTCAGCCACGCCGAACAGAACCTCGTGCGCGATCGCGGCGCTGCGTTCACCGGCTCGTGGGCCGCGCACGGCACTCCGTTGGATGCTGCTGTTGACGTGTTGCACAACCGTTTCGTCGTGATAGCCGTGGACGAAGAACAGGCCTTGGCCAGCGGGTGCAGCATCGACAAGAGCGTAGGCTTCGTCAAGAACTTGGAGCACGACCTCAACCTGATGCTCACCGACCGCATGATCGTCGTGTACGAAGGTGCGAATGGCATCACCAGTTGTCGCCTACAAGACCTGCCAGCCTTGTTGAAGGAAGGCACCATTACTGGAGACACCATGGTCTTCGACGACCTGGTGCCAACCCTCGGCGACCTGCGCACCCGTTTCCGCATGCCGTTGCGTGGCACCTGGCTGGAGCGTTACCTCGGCGCCTAGGACGATCCGTGACGAACGGCACCACCGTGGTTTCGGCGGAGAGGCTGTTCGGCGCGGCCATGGTTTATTTGCATCACCATGTCGCGTCGGCAACAGAAGCGAACGGCGGAAGATCTGCTCGGGTTGGGGTTCACCCACCAGCAGGTGCATGACCAGCTCATGCGCGAATACCCCGACGCGAAGCCCAAGCGTTTGGCAGAGATGTTGCGCTACATGCCATCGCTGTGGGCGAAGGAACGGCTGGAGAAACAACATCAGTTGCTCCTTGGGTTGATCCTGTTGAACGGTGCATTGCATCTCTGGCATCAGTTCGAGCCCACCACCTTCCGTTGGGAACATGCCCATCGCTTCATCAGCGTAGTGCCTTTCGCCACCATGCTCGTGTGGTGGGGTATCAAGCGCTGGCGTGGTGAGTTGTTCCAGTGGGTTGGCATTGGGAACGTGCTGGGAGCTTTGGGTCTGATCAAGCAGCTGAAGGCTTTCGCGCAAGGCGAGGTGGATCCGTGGAACATGCTATTCGGGGTGTTCGCACTCGCCATCGGCATTCTGGCCTATGCCATCTTCAAGCAGGCCTTCCCGAAGTACACCATGTCGCATGATGGCCTACACGGTGTGCCGCGTGTCACCTTCGCCCCGACGGTGGTGATATAGCGCTAGGGCAAGAGCATGCCCCAATAGCCGAGCAGGGCCAGGAATGGAAGAAGCGTGGTGGCTACGCACCACAAGGGCCAAGTGCGCTGCATTCTGGCAGCCCACGCGCGGTGGAATAAATAGGCGGTGAACAGGAAGAGCACGAGCGGTAACCAGGCAAACCATGTTACCACATCGGCGAGGCCGAAGTAGTAGACGCCTTCTTGCATCAACAGCACATCGATCAACGTGATGGTGATCGCACTAGCAAGACCTGCCATGATGGGCGTGAAATGATCGACTTGCATGTTTCGAATACGACCGATCACAGCACGCACGGTATGGTACAATGCGATACACCCCACGATGCCCGCGATGCCTGCCAGGGCGAGCAAGGTCCAGAACAGCCAACGATGATGGAATGGCGTGAGGTATCCGATTAATCGATCGTACTCTGGTCGTGGCCCGAAGAGCGTGGCCATATCAACCGTGCGATCGCCCTTGGCCAACTCTTCTTTCAGATCGAAGGTGACCACTTCGCTGAAATCGTGGTAGAAGTAGAGGTGGGCTTTTGCGGTGGTGGGCTCGAACAGGACACTGAACAAGGTTCCTTCGCCCATCCGATCGCGACAGGCGGTCATCGTCTTCAAGACATCGCGTGCTTCTTCGTAGGAGGCGCCGCTACCGGCGGTCAAAAGCGCTCGGCCGCGCTGCAAACGTGGTATCGGAATGGCGGATGGATCGGCACATTGGCCCATACGCCAGTTGCCCACCGCGAACCAAGGGTCGTGGCCTTCGATGATCGTGTCGTTCTCCACGATGAGGTAGCCGCCGTGTTGGTCGGCCATGAAGATCATGGCGCTTGGGAGGATACTGTGGTCATAGTTGCGCAGCATGGCGGCTGCTTCCTGCACGGTGGCGCAAGAGCGTAGCACCAGGGGCATCAGGTCGCTGAAGTGTAGCGCCTTCAAGCCGGGCGTGGGTTGCACCTCTTTGGGTTGTATACCCAGGCCGTCATACATCAACCCCATCTCGTTCATGCCGATCTGGTCGATCATCGCACGCAAGGGATGGCCGTTGTAATGCGCGAAGTAGATGGCACCATAGTCCCCATTTCGACCTTGTTCCATGCGTACATTGGCGTTGATGCTCCACGCATCCTCGTTACAACCGATGAACGAGCGACCGTCCTGCGAAACGGTAAAGGCCGTACACGCCAGAGCCGGCAAGGCTTGGCAGAGAAGGGCGAGCAACAAGGTGGTACAGCGCATGTGGAATGAATGCCGAACCTAGGTGTTGGTAACGTTCAATGGGTGATCCAGAATTCGAGCTGGAGACTGATGGCCAAAACCACGGCTGCACCTGCGGCGAGCCAGTACCAGCGGATCGAATGGTTGGTTGGTTCCGGAGCAAGGAAGGCATGCCAGATCCGCAACACGTGCGCGCGGTTGAGCCAAAGGATGATGACAGTGAGCGCCTGGTATACGATGGCGGCACGCAGCGCAACTTCCAGCACACCGTAGAAGATATCCTGCGCGATCACATTCACCAGCACGGTCGTAACGACCAAGCAGCCGAGCAGTACCGTGCGGCGGAAGAGTAGCATGCCCGCACCGAGTACCTCCACGATCCCTAAGAATTTCGCATACCCGATGGAGTGGCCATAGAAGGCCCACATGAGCTGTTGGCCGGTCAGCGAATTCACTGGATCGGAGATGTCCGACGTGGGGGAGAACTGCACCGTTTTCGCGAAGCCATAGACGAATAGGGAAAGCGCCACGTGCCATCGCAGGCCCAGTTCAACGATGGGAAGGAGTTGGTGCCGTTGGAGCATGCAGTGAACATACGGTGTAGCCTAGAGGCATCGGCGGTCAATGTTCCAAGCGGTCGTGCGTTTGTATGGATGGCTGCCGAACTTAGCGGTGTGGAACGTGTGCCCTTCGTGTTGTCTGGTGGTGGTGCCCGTGGTGTGGCGCACATCGGCGTGCTGCGTGCCTGCGCTGAATCCGGTATACTACCCTCGGCGATCAGCGGTACCAGTGCTGGTGCGTTGGTGGGTGCTTTCATCGCGGCGGGCCACCGACCGGATGATCTGCAGCGCTTGTTGCAGGATGAATGGCAACTGCACCGCACACGCTGGCGGGTGCTGCGCGGCGAGTGGCTTACGCAACGGCGCATCGGCGAATTCCTACAGGCGAACCTCGGTGCCACCCGATTCGAGGACCTTCGGATACCACTGCATGTATGTGCCACGGACATGGCGCGTGGTGGTCAGCGCATCTTCAGCAGTGGCCCGTTGATCCCGCCGCTGTTGGCATCCTCTGCGGTGCCCTTGGTCTTTCCACCAGTGGAAATAGAAGGAGTGCCGTATGTGGATGGTGGATTGAGCAACAACCTGCCCATCGAACCCTTCGATGACCGTCGTGCCGAGGTGATCGCGGTCTATGCCAATCCATTGCCGCCTTACACTGCGCGTCGCACCTGGCGTGGCACGATGGACCGCGTGTTCCACCTCAGCTTTCGCGAGCTGGTGGCGCGCTCGTCCAAAGGATGCAGGCTCTACATCGAGCCGCCAGCCTTGTCGCGCTTCGGCATGTTCGATCTGCGACACGCACGCGAGATCGAGCGGATCGGCTATGGGTATACGCAGGAGCTACTGCGTGACCGTTGAACAGCGCGACCAGCGTTCGGATCGTGGTGTGCTATCCACATTTTAGTGGCGTATTTGGGATGAGGGTTGCCCAACTGGCTGGCCCAGCCTTGTGCACTGCGCTTGGGTAGCGGGCATGTGGCCTGTGGTGCGGAAATGGCATGGGTAAATTCGTAGTGCCCGGTGTATACACGCGATGAAACTCCGTTCCAACGAACCGTTCTGGTTGATCCGCAATGGATTGATACACGACCATCCATCGTTGCAGCGCGACGTTGAAGCCGATGTGGTCATCATCGGCGCGGGTATCACCGGCAGCCTCATTGCCCATCGGTGTATGGAAGAAGGGTATACAACCGTGGTGGTCGACCGGCGCGAAGTGGCGCACGGAAGCACCTCTGCCACCACGGGCATGCTGCAGTACGAGATCGATGTACAACTACACGAATTGATCGAACGCATCGGTGAACGTGATGCGATTGAAGCTTACCGCGCCTGCGGCCGTTCCATCGACGAGCTTGCTCGGATCGATCGGGAAGTGGGCGCAGGTGCCGGTTTCCGGAAGAAGAAGTCGTTGTACTTCGCGGCATACAAGAAGGATATCCATCGGTTGCGCACCGAATACGAAACCAGACGCAAGCATGGGTTCGCTGTGCGTTGGCTGAGCAGCGCGGAGATCACCGAGCGTTTCGGGCTGGTGGCTACGCACGGTGGCATCCTTTCCCAACAAGGAGCCAGCGTGGATGCGTTCCGGTTGACCCATCATCTACTTCACCACAATGCCCAGCGCGGCTTGCAGATCTTCGATCGCACTGTGCTAGCCAACGTGGTGCATCGCCGCAACGGTGCCACCTTGACCACCGAAGAAGGGTTCACCATCACTTGCCGGCAGGTGATCCATTGCACCGGTTTCGAGAGCACAGAGCTGTTAGGCCACGATCATGTGGAGTTGCTCAGCACCTATGCTTTGGTGAGCGAGACCATGCCCGAACGATTGCAGCACCTCAAGGATACCTTGTTCTGGAACACGGCCGATCCCTACCTCTACCTGCGCACCACCGACGATGGCAGGTTGCTGGTGGGTGGCGCTGACAACGATGTCGTACGCGGTGAACGGCGCGATCGATCGTTGGGTGCCAAGGCCGATCAATTAGAACGACAAGCGCACAAGCTGATACCGGAGCTTTCGTTCAGAACCGACTTCACCTGGGCCGGCACCTTTGGACGCACACCAGATGGGTTGCCCTGTATTGGCCGACACCCGAAGGTGCCCGGCGCCATATTCGTACTTGGTTTCGGTGGCAACGGCATCACCTTCTCCGTCATCGGTATGGACATGGTCTCAGCGCTGCTCGCGAAGAAGGAGCATCCTTTGGCCCATGCATTCCGTTTCGGACGGTGTTAGGCACTTGGTCAGGTGGTCATGGCGGAACAGGCCTTGACAAGCACGTTCGGTAGGTCGCTCAGCGCACGGCCATGAAACGCTGTACCGTGGTGTGTACGCCGCGTGTGCTACGCAGGAAATACACCCCGGAGGCTGGTATACGCGCTTCCAACGCAAGGCTTCCGGGGCGTTCAACGTGCCAGACCTGTTGGTCCAAGGCATTCACGATGGCAAGATCATCGACTCGGGAGTGGAGCATGATCGTGATCAAGCCTTCGCCTTGGTTGATCACACGGTCTCCGATCACCGAGCGCTCTTCGATACCGACCGTGCTGAAGAAGATCGGATCCGAAACAGCGGAACAGCCATTCGCATCCGTGGTGGTCACACTGTAGTTGCCTTGCACGTCAGGGTCGTATTGTATGCTGGTAGCGCCATCGATCGGTCCGTCTTCGAAGTTCCATTGATAGGTGACGGCCGCTGTACTGCTGAAGATCCCCGCATTCAACGTGATGGAGGGTACAAGTGGTACATGGAGCGAGGTGGTGAGTGTATCGCTATAGGC
>JAEYWT010000397.1 GCA_023428865.1 Bacteroidota bacterium
AGGCGGTGGAGGAGGCGATGGCGCGGCACGGCCGCCCGGAGATCTTCAACACCGATCAGGGCAGCCAGTTCACCAGCGATGAGTTCACCAGCGCCTTGCTCAAGGAAGGCATCAAGATCAGCATGGACGGCAAGGGCCGGGCAACGGACAATGCGTTCATCGAGCGGCTCTGGCGCAACGTGAAGCAGCAATGCGTCTACCTCCACAGCCCCAGGGACGGTAACGAGATGCGTCGCATCCTCTCAGAGTACTTCACCTTCTACAACCACCATCGGGCCCACCAGAACCTCGATGGCCTAACCCCGGCGCATTTGTACTTTGGTCTGCCGGACACCCGCAACCGTTCTCTCTCACCAACACGCCCTCAACCCCAAATCATATTAACACCCGCCTGAAAAGTGTCCAGTCAATGGGGAGTACCTCAATTGGATGAGAACTTGGACTCACTCTGGATGCGGCGCTACTGGTATTACGCGGTAGATGATGCGGAGAATTCGATGTATTCGGTCCGTAGCACCAGCGATGGCGGCTTGGTGATGTGCGGCATGACCAAGCAGGGCATCACCGATCCGTTGCCCTACATGCAAAGCAACTGGCTGTTGAAGTTGGATGCGTACGGTTGCTTGGTGCCCGGCTGCCACACCGTGGGTATACGGGACCATGAGTTAGGCTTGCAGAGCGCCTTGCACCTAAGCCCCAACCCAGCGCATGAGCAGGTTAGTGTTGCCCTCACCCTACCCGATGGCTACCCCTTGGAGGGCACCGTACAAGCCATGCTGTTGGATGCACAAGGCAAAGAGGTGCTACAGCAGCGCGTGAGCATCAACACGAGCGAACTGCGCGGCACATTGGATGTAGGTGGTTTGCCGGCCGGCCTTTACTACCTGCACCTGCGCGATGGCGTGAAATGGTTGGCGGGAGGCAAAGTGGTGTTGGAGTGAACGAGGAACGGCATTCGATGAAAGATCGACGTCTTCGAGGTGCAGGGTCTCCTGCGGAAGACCCTGCACAGGTTTACGGCAGGTGATCCTACGCGACGCGCTAGGCCGGTTGGTACAAGAAAGGCTTGTACCGCAAGGCGTGCTGGTTTACGAGCTGGACTTAGGCCATCTGGCCGATGGTCTGTACAGCTGCGAAGTAGTGGAGGCTGGTTCCTCCATGGGTAGCCTTCATGTGGTAGTGAAGAAGTAGCGTTGAACGATCCGCCGGGTGAAAGCGATTTTCACCCGGCGGATACTATCTTAGTGTACCATGAGGAATCTTCTCACGTGTTTGGCATTATTCGCTGGGTTATTCGTGCATGCCCAGACCTTCAGTAAGGTATACCATCACGCGACGTATTTGGCGGGATCGGGTCGGTCGGTCTTCGAAGTTCCTACTGGATACTTGCTGTTCACGCGGGAGTGGTCCTCGGATTCAACCGTTGGTGCGCTGTTCACTAAATTGATCGATCAGGATGGTGAATTGTTGCACGTGGGAGAGTTCCCAAGAAGTCGCAATTCGGATCCTGGGTTGACCGACCCGGTCTGGGCGAACGCGGATGGAACATATACAGTTGCGATAGCGACTTATGGTGCTGTTGGCCTGGACAGCATCCATCTATATCATTTCGATAGCAACGGGGATACCGTCAGCACGCACTTCGTATCAGCCGATGTTTCGCAAGGGGTGCGTGATTGTGTGGGCACCCCAGACGGAGGTTATCTGATCTCTGGTTTTTGTACGTTGACCGCAGACCCGATAGACGATTGTGCCTGTATCCGAAAAGTGACCGCCCAAGGCGAAGAGTTGTGGCGGCGTACGTGGCCACAATACCAATACATCTACAGCATACGACCCATGAGCGATGGCAGCTATTTGCTTGGCGGAAACCGCCCGAACACGTTCAACCCCACTTGCTTGATCAAGGTGGATGGGAACGGTGATCAGCAATGGGTGCGGTTCATTGGAGGGAGTTCTTTCGGCAGCAGTGTCCAAACAATAGAGCTACCCAATGGGAATTACATCATCCCCTCTGCATGGATCCCTGCTGATTCAGCCAGCCTAACGTTGAATTGGTTTGCATCTGTTTATTGCTATAATCCCGTGGGTCAGCAGCTTTGGCGCAAAGACCTTCATTATGGTAGAGAAGCGATGACCGTGCAGGCCCAGTATATGGGTAACGATGAGTACTTCATGGTGGGCGGTTACGAACAATTCCCAAGCGACCCCAAGATCGCCACCACCTTGTGGCGTATGAATGCCGATGGTGATACGCTCTACAGCCGCAAGTATTGGTACTATGGAGGCTACGAAGCAGTGAATGTGGCCACTTACGGCATCAACCGCACCAGCGATGGTGGTTTGATCATGATCGGTGCGGTGCGGCAAAGTACCACCGGTGAGCAACCGTTGTTATGGAGCACCTGGGTATTGAAATTGGATGAGCACGGCTGCCTTACCCCTGGCTGCCACACTGTGGGTGTAGCAGACTATGAGATGGCCTTGCAGAGTGCCTTGGTGCTGGCCCCCAACCCAGCGCGTGAGCAGGTGCAGGTAACGTTACAGCTACCCGATGGCTACCCCTTGGAGGGCGCTGTCCAAGCCATGTTGTTGGATGCGCAAGGCAAGGAGGTGCTACACCAGAACGTGAGCACCAACACAGGCGAACTGCGCGGCATGCTGGATGTGGGCGGGTTGCCTGCTGGCCTGTACTACCTGCACCTGCACGATGGGGTGAAGTGGCTGGCAGGTGGTAAGGTGGTGGTTACCGCGCCGTAGCCTTCGGCGTAAGTGTGGTGGAGTGAACGAGGAACGGCATTCGATGAAGAATCGACCCGGTTAGCGTTGTCTTCGAGGTGCAGGGTCTCCTGCGGAAGATCGTGCAGGTTTGAAGTGGAGGTCATTTCACCGAGCGAAGGGCCTGCAATGCACTTAGTCGTTCGGTTCCGATATGGCCGTCAAAATCGGGGTCGCGGCTCACCACCCCATCAAGCGGGCCGGTGGAAGTGACGGCGAAGTACTGGGCACCATCTTCGATATCGCCGAAGGTACTTGCAACGCTTTGGCGGAAGTGTTCACCATCCACCGGTACCACTTCGACACAGGCGAGCAGGGCCAGGAGGATGTTCTGAGCACGTTTCAGGCGCGGTCCCTTCTTTGCACTATCGCTGCGCTGGAGGTGATAGAGCACGATGCCAATGCTAATGCTCGTGGTATAAAGGCGCACTCGCCTCTGGGCACCCGCTTCGAGCAAGCCCCCTGCCGAAGTAGGGTCGTGCTCCTCGCGCTTGAATAACGCATCCAGGATGATATTGGCATCGATGTAATACCGTTTCATGCCTTTCTACGCTTCTTCTTCAAATGCTCATAAAACGCTGTCTTTCGCAGTTCGGCCCCTCCACGGCTCTCCTCTTCAAAGGCTTCCTCCGGTAGTTCCAACGTGCCTATGTATTGGGTGATGGTCACCGCAGCGGCGGTGCTCGGCGCTTCATCCAAGCGCTCGGCCAGTTCCTCCACCAATTCGCTGATACTCGTACCTCTTCGAGCACTAGCCTTGCGCAGCATGGCCACCTTGCGGCGATCGATGCTGAGGGTGAGTTTGGTCTTCATACTTCAAATATACGTATAGGGGCGTACGTATGTTGTGCATTCGCCCCATGCTTACCAAGCGTAGGGCATGGTCACTATCACGGATCAAGTTCGACCGGGCTCTGGAACAGGAAGGGCTCAGATCACCACCCCGGCCCACTATCCGGCGCTTTCCGCAAGCGCGTACTGAAGCCCATGCCGATGATGAGGTATTGCGTCTGGCGTGCTTCCGTACGTTCAGGTCGGCCCGGGAATCCCTCTTCCAGCCCCAAGTCGGCCGAACCGAAGGTGATGCCGTCGCGCTCGTAGCCCAAGGTGAGACCGAAGGCGAGGTTGTCCGACGCATGGATGTAGTAGCCGGTACCAATGCCCCAATGCAAACCGGAGCGCCGTGCGCCGCCACAGGTGGGGCAATCGAACCAATAGCTGGTGTTGCCCACACGGGCGTTCAGTTCGTAGAAGGTACGCTCGCCGGTGTATTGCTCGTAGGCCACTTTACCGTAGAGGGAGAGCTTGCGGATCTCGCCCGTGGTGACCACCGGTGCCAAGGCCCGCTCGTTGATGGAGAACCAGGTCATCTTGCCCCCTACACCCAAGCCCAGCCCTTTGTACACGGGGAACTAGATCAGCGCATCCACCTGCCCCACGCTTTCGGTGACCGCCTCGAACAGGGGATTGCGCAAGGGAACGGGCAGGATCAAATTGCCTTTGATGGTGCTGGAGACATCGGGGAGTTTCTGTGCGTTGGAGCCACTGGCCAGGCCAAGGGAGAGCGCACAGAACAACAGACTTCGTACCGTCATGTCTGCTGTAGACGGAATTGCCGCACGGTGCGTTGTGTGGCGGTGGCCATTTCGAGGAAGTAGATGCCATCGGCCAGCGGTGGCAAGGTGCGCTCCAAGCTGTGTTCGCCAGTTTGCAGCTGTGCTTCATCCCACGTGTGGAAGGGCACATGCTGCTGGTCCAGCAGGCGGGTGAGGATCTTTTGTGGTCCGGGCACTTTCACTACAACGCGGAGGCGTGCCGGGTGGTATGCGAGCTCCAGTCCGATCAGTTCGGCATGCAGGGGTGCGGGCATGTCCTTGGTGAGGATGTATTGCCGCAAGCGCTTCCAGAGGATCACCAGTACCAGCACGCTCAAGCTCACGATCAGCGCTGTGCGCACGTTGAGCAGGTCCTTCTCGCTGATCATAGGGTGATGATGCCCGGTATCTCCGAAGCTTTATCGTATCGGGTCACCACCTCATCGGCGCTCATCATCACC
>JAEYWT010000030.1 GCA_023428865.1 Bacteroidota bacterium
CTATTGTCCGGGCAGTCCGGGTTTGCCGCACCGAAAGCGGTTGATACATGGTTGGGAGAAGCGGTGTTCATCGTCCATTCGCAATCGGTGGCCGGGGCGAATACCGATGGGTCCACCCATTTCACCACACCACGTTCGCCACTCGGTATAGCGGCGTCATCCACCACCATGACCTTATAGGTACCGGTGGCCTCTCCTGCGGAACCAGGCAGTGAACGCAAACGCACGCGGCCATCGAGCACATCCAGGCGCTCAGTGGGATCCCCTACTGCCACAGGCGCGAAATCGCCGATACCTACATTCACCTCCGTATTGCTCTTGGGCCAGAAGCGCATGGCCTCCATGCCTTCCGTAGTGGCTGCACCCTTGGCGGCACCGGCACTATATTGTGTTGTGAACACGAACTTCATACGGTCCGTGCCCCATGGACTGCTGTTCGGATTGTCGCTCCACTGGATCACGAAGTCCGTGTTGTCGTTGGCGTCGTACTTATGTCCGATGTAACTCTGATCGCTATTGCCCGTGAAGGTGATGCCATTGCGTTGCCACGGCCGGTAGCCATGTTCTTGGGCATATACCACAGGGTTCAACAGGCCAGTGACATCGTCGATCAAGTGTAATCGGGTGAAGGGTGCCCGGCTCGATGCATTGGTGAACGCGTCGGGCTGACCGCTCAGTAGTAGGAAACCATCGCGCTGAACACCCGGAAAGGGGTTCCCCGGCCCCATGCTGCTGGTCACATTCGGATTCAGTCGGACACGCTGGATCGCACTGGTATACCAGTCGATAGGCTGGTTGGCCCTGGTCTCCATTCGCAACGGCACCGTACTGCCCGCATCAGCACCCATCCATTCAGTTGAATTGATCGTATTCCCTCCTGGAAGTCTGTTCCAGAACTGTGCATGACCGATTTGCAGGGCCATGCAGGCCAAACCGGTCAGAACGAAAGCTATTGTTTTCATGGTCGTTCATTCTTGAAGAACGACCGGACTGCTATGGCAACACGAATGTTTGAACGAACGACCTTTCCTTTGACCTGACCTGGACCGAATACAACCCTGGCGTAGCGGGATATGCCGTTTCGATGGAGCCTCCGCTACCGGACCGTTCTTCTATGACTATCCGCCCCACGGCATCCACGATGCGTATGCTGAACGGGCCATGACGCCAATGGATGGAGACCATGCCATTCACCATTCGGATACTCGGCTCCATTACGGAGAGATCCTCCATACCCACACCGTTGCATCCGGAAGTGATCGGTATGACCTCTACACCATCTACAAGGTAGTAGGTGATATCCGTCCACGAGTCACCGTTGGCGAACCCATCTGTTAGGTTATCGGGGTAAAAGTTCCCGAGCACCACGTAGCGATACGCGCTGTCCGCGATGAATTCGCCCTCTACCACTGTCCAGGCGAGCGTATCCACTACAGGTACCTCACTGCGCAGGTGCGCGAAGTTCCGATATGGGAAAGGAGGTTCTGAGACATCCGTCCACTCATTGGAATGCATGGTGAACAACATGCCCATATTGTTGCACGCTCCCCCTCCATTGACGAGCCAGTAAGTTCCCCCATACGCCGGATTCAGGCGGAATCGCAAATGATATGTGCAGCCAACCTGCAAGGGTTCGATCAATTCCACACCGATGTACTCCCTATACTCATCACTACCGCCGTCGTAAGCGTACATACCGACGTAGGCATCACCATCCCAAGCGTACTGGAATGTCCAGCCGTTCAACGGCACATCCACCAACGTATCCAATCCGTTGAGATCCCCCGCACATGCGTGGAAGTAATCCCCGCTATTGAGCCAGCTGCGCCAGTAAAGAGGACGGTCCCCTTCTTGGAATCCGACCGTGTAAGGACATGTGTCCAGCAATTCGAAGCCCGGATTGGGAATCAGGTTTATCTGCGCTTCACAGCGAAGAAGCGCAACGAACCCCAGGCAGCCCAGCACCAAACCAAGGCTGGTAGCGGGCCACCTGAGGTTCATCGCGTTCAAGGTCATCGTTCTTTCGTGTTGGCCGGGTAGCAGTATCCGGCCTCTTCCGCTCCTTTCAAGTCCTTGTCCGTCGCGGGGTGCGGCAAGTCTCCACTGAAAGACCGTGTATACACGGCCCGGCGCTGCCTGGATGGCTCAGCGGTGGCACCTTACTTTCGCACTGCTCTGTTTCGTTTACCTATGCAACTGGGTTAGGTGGGACATGAGTGACCAGCCCTCGGTGTTTGCGCACCGGGGGCTTCTTTTGGGCGGCCTTTGGGCCAAGTCATTGTAGAGAGAGCTGTACGCCCTTCTCGCTCGTTGCCTTGTAGGCCGTGGGTGATATGTGTGTTGCTCCTAACCATGGCGGTGCCATGTTCCACTTGTCCAATTACCTAAGCTGCCATTCGCGAACCATGGAGCAAATAAGGCTCGAGCGTTGCGGCGTGGTGAAGATACCAAGATGATGTTGAGACACCAAGATCGTGCGAAGAACTTTTCATCTATCCGAACCATTCGATCTGGAGCGAAGAAACTCAGGTAACGAAGGGTCCTTGGTCCATTTGGAGAACCTGTATCACCTTACCCAAGCCGCGAGCTCGAGTTGATCCAAGCGGAGCAGAAGAGACGAGCGAAAGAGGGGCGGTGATCACCACTCGTCCATGCTGCTTACCGCTCTTCCGGATCGTGGCCGTGGCGCAGGTGCGCTGGTGTAACGTTGTTGTGTTAACCACCGAACACGATGAAACGGCACCTCTCCACCCTCAGCTTCCTGCACTACATCTACGGAGCCTTCGTTTGTATGGGCGGTTTCGTAGCGCTCATCTTCATCATGCTCGGCCTCTTCCTCAGCAGCGACTTCGTGGCCAATGAGAGCGGAGAGCAGGTGCCCGGCTTCATCGGTGCCTTGTTCCAGACCTTCGGCTGGGTGATCTTCGTGGTGGTGGAAGTGTGGGGTCTGCTCAATATCCTGAGCGGTTTTTGGATATCGCGCCGCCGCAACCGCACCGCTACGCAGGTGATCGCTGCGTTCAATTGCTTCAGCATCCCGTTCGGCCTGGCACTAGGCCTCTTCACCTTCGCCGTGTTGAGCGATGAGGAAGTGAAGCAGGAGTATATGGGCCTTCCGCAGGGCTACGCGGTATGACCTCAGCGGTCTTCTATGCGCCACAAGGTGGCCGTGCTGTCGCGATCGAAATCGCGTAGGCCCACAACGGTGAGGCGAACGGCCTGTTCCTTCAATTCCGTATCAACGGCGTAGTACAGGGTGTCTTCGGTGCGTTTGGTTTCCTGCAGTGATACACTGGCGCGGTCCAAGGAAGCGCGCACTTGGCCGAGATCGATGGCGCGGGCATTCAGCTCTTGTTCCGCTTCCGGCGAGGCCTTGATCAAGGTGCTGCGCAAGCGCTGCTTGATCTTCTCCTGCGGGGTCCACGCGCTGTTGGTGAGGCGCTCGCCATAGAAGAAGTAGGCTGCCACGCCGCCGATGATGAGTCCGACGAGGTAGAGCTGCAGGCGGCGTTTCAGGTCCATGTGGTGCGGTTTCCAAGGCGCGAAGTTCGGTGTTCCAGCGCGGAGTAGGATCTGTGGTGCGCCGCTCCACATCGTGGCTAGGGGCTTTCCATGCTGCCCTGTTCACACGAGCGTGTAGCCGTGCGTTCGGCCAGGCATTTCGCGTTGCACCTTCGTGCCATGTC
>JAEYWT010000415.1 GCA_023428865.1 Bacteroidota bacterium
CTGGTGGATCTCTCCAAACGCCAGGCGATATCGGTGCTGGACATCATTGGCCTTAAAGTGAAAGAGCTGCAGTACCGCCCCGACCCCTGCGTGGATTGTGTGATCGCACAACTTTACAACGGTAGCCCCATCGCACCCGAATCGCGTATCCGCCGCGGGGAGGCCATCACCTTGGTGCTCGGCAGCGGCGATAGAGGAGAGCGCGTACCGGTGCCCGATCTGGGGGGGCTTACCAATGCCGAGGTGCAAATGGTGCTGAACATGGCCTCGCTCAACCTTGGCGTCCTGGTGGAATGTGAAGGGTGCAATACCTCGGCCGATTCCACGTTGGCGAGGGTGAAGCGTCAATCGCCCATGGCCAGCTCGAACCAACGCATACCCCTAGGGAGCACCATCGACATCTGGTTGACGGCCGATACCCTGGGCTTGCGACCCGCAGATGGCTGGAACGATCCGCTACGCTACACTGATACAGACTCGCTGAACGATGCGTTCTAGGTTGCTGCTTTTTTTATGTGCCATGTGCGTGGTGCTTTCCGCCTGGCCGCAGGGTGAGGTGCTCAACGCGTTGGGAGCGCGCCCTTCCAAGGAACACTTCCGCACCAAGTCCGATGATGGCATCAATAGGTATTTCAACTACCTCTTCGAGATGCAGCAGGTCCCGCTGATGGATGATTTCTCCATAGACCGCACCCGCAAACGGAATGCGCGTGAAGGAGATGCGGACGTGACCTTGGTGAATTCGATCTACCGGTTGGAGGTGGCGGGCGTCTCCACGCCGAACATGCGTTATGCTACGGATACCACCTACCGCACACAGATCGATGGCAGTGAGCCACCCGTTACCACGCGGATACCCTTGCCGAGCGTGCTCGTGACCGTGCGCGATCTTTCGGTGTACCCACCTACAAGTACCATCGTGGAAGGATGGCCGGCCTACAACATCCTCGATTCGCTCACAGCGCCACCGCCGGACACCACCTTCTTACAGAGCCCTGCGTTGATGCAGGATTCACTGCTCGTGTTCGATGTAGCTGCCGCAGGAGGTACGTACACCATGAATAATGTGCTTACACCATTGATCCTTTGGCAGGATGATGATGTTTACATCAACGGGACTTACCCCGTGGATCCGCCGTCCATTGGCGTGGCCACCTTCGATGGGCTTGCGCGTACAGGCTATCCGTATGACTTTGCGAATTACACCTCTTACGGTCGGGCGGACAAACTCACTTCCGTGCCGATCCAATTGGAATACCCGGCCAGCGATTCCATCTACCTCAGTTTCTTCTACCAAGCGAAGGGCTTGAGTGGCGATACCTTCCCACAAGTGGGCGATAGCCTGTTGCTCGAATTCTATGCCCCGTTGGAACAGTCATGGTATCGGGTATGGGGCATTCCGTATGTGGATCAGGCGCCATTCCAGCAGATCCTGGTGCCGGTGAAGGAAGCGCGGTTCTTGAAGCAAGGCTTCCAATTCCGCTTCGTGAACTATGCCACGCTGAGCGGCTCTTTCGACCATTGGCACGTGGATTACGTACGTCTTGGCAGGCAGCGCTCTTTCGATGATACACGTATCGTGGATGTGGCTTGGGTGATGCCCGAAGCCAGCATTCTACAGACCTACACCTCGGTACCCTTCGATCAGTTCGAGACAGGGCCAGCCTCGCTCATGGCAGTTCAGGTCACGGAACGCCTTCGCAACCTTGACTTCAACGATCGCCTTATCGAGTACGGCATGTCCGCACAGAACGAAGATGGTGGTGCGCTCTCCATGTTCACCAATGGTGTCAGTCCGAACAGCAACGCATCATCGATCCTCAGTACCAACCATGCGATCAATAGCACACCCAATAATTTCGTTTACGACAACGCACCGTCCACGGATGTCGCCTTTTGGGATGTTGACTTCCTATCGCGCACGCAACCCGACATCAATCCATACAACGATACCATGCGTTTGCGCCAGGAGTTGAGCAACTACTACGCATACGATGATGGTTCTGCGGAGATGGGCTACAGCCTCAGCACCTCGGGGGCCAAGCTCGCCTATCGCTTTGATCTCATCGGCCCTGATTCCTTGCGTGCCATTCGCATGTACTTCAACCCCATGGCCAACCAACCGCCCGACCCTGGTCCGGACCAAGGGTCGTTCTTGTTGACCGTGTGGACAAGCATTTCGCCCGAGGTGATCCTGCATCAGAACTTCTCATTCTCATCACCCGAATATCGGTTGGACGGGGTGGACAAATTCGTAGAGTACCCCTTGGACAGTGCCATCTATGTAGCCGGAACCATTTACGTAGGCTGGGTCCAGACCAATGCCGTTAAGATGAACCTCGGCTTCGATCGTAACCGCAACAATCGTAACAAGATCTTCTACAAAACGGGTGGCAGTTTCCTGAACAGCAGCTTCAATGGATCGCTCATGATGCGGCCTGTGATGGTGTCCGAAGTGGATCCATGGGCATCCGTCGAAGAACGGAACGCTGCTCCTGGTGGCTTAACACTATATCCGAATCCCACATCGGACCTGGTCCGTATCGCCGCCCCCGATGATCTTCCGAAGCGAGGCACGGTAGAGTGCATTGATGCGACCGGACGTTCCATCTGGAGCGAACGGTTGACCGGTGACAACGTTTTCAGCACAGCGGCTATCGCGAATGGATTGTATGTGGTGCGTGTGCTCGATGAGCGAGGTGCCCTTCATGCGCAAGGCCGGTTGGTCGTACAGCACTAATGGACCAGGAACTCGACCAGGCAGGCGAAGAGCAAGAGCTCTACGAACACCATCGTATCGTTTGCGACCCGAAGCAATCGCTGATCCGGCTGGATAAATTCCTGTTCGATCGTCTCGCGAACACCTCGCGCAACCGCATCCAGGTGGCTGCGAAAGCGGGCAATGTGCTGGTGAACGAGAAGCCCGCGAAACCCAGCCAGAAAGTAAAGCCAGGTGATGAGATCAGTATCGTACTGCCCTACCCGCAGCGCGATGTGGAGATCCTGCCGGAGAACATTCCGCTGGAAGTGCTGTACGAGGATGAGCATATCCTCGTGATCAACAAGCAGGCTGGACTAGTCGTTCATCCCGGGCACGGTAACTGGACCGGCACCTTGGTGAACGCCTTGTTGTTCCACTTCGGTAAACTGCCGAGCACGCCCGGTGCCGATATCCCGCGTCCTGGTCTGGTGCATCGGTTGGATAAGGACACCAGTGGGGTCATGGTCGTTGGCAAGACCGAAGAAGCGCTAACCCACCTCGCTCGTCAGTTCTTCGATCGTACGAGTGACCGCCGCTACAATGCCTTGGTGTGGGGAGACTTCGCGGAAGACGAAGGCACCATCGAAGGGCACATCGGCCGCAGTGTGAAGGACCGTACGGTGCAATCCGTCTTTCCCGAGGGTGATCAGGGCAAAGCCGCGCTCACACGGTGGAAGGTGATCGAGCGATTCCGATACATCACGTTGGTAGAGTGCAAATTGGAAACGGGCCGCACGCACCAGATCCGTGTACACATGCAGTGGACCGGTCACCCGCTCTTCAACGATGCGGCCTATGGCGGTGATCGGGTGTTGAAGGGTACCACCTTCACCAAGTACCGTCAGTTCGTGGAGAACTGTTTCAAGGTATTGCCGCGCCAGGCGCTACATGCCCGCACGTTGGACATCGATCACCCGATCACGGGCAAACGCATGCACTTCGAAAGCCCGTTACCTGCAGACATGCAGGCCGTGCTGGAGAAATGGCGCACCTACACGTTGACCAAGCCCTTGGAGAGCGACGATGACGAAGAGCCGTTGGATAGGGAAGCAGTGAACAACATGAAGTAGGCGTTCAGTCGCCCAGGCCGCGCAGGATGTTCAAGCCGAAGGTGATCAACATCGCCGTGCCGAAGACCCAGAAGTAGAGCTTCCAGTAGGAGCGTTGACGGTAGAAGCGCTTGTCGTAGGTGGTCTTCTTCGTGAGGGTATGCAAGAGCCAGTGCAAGGGCCACACCACGATCACGAAGGCGAACGCGTAGAAGAGGAGAAGGGTAAAGAACCAGCTCATAACGTTTCTCGGATCACCTTACCGCCGGATGTACGTTGGAACACAGGAACGGTTCTTACACGGCGCGGAAGCTCATGCGGATGGAGTGTGGCGAGAAGCAACGGCATCACTTCATTCATCACCTCCGCTTCGTCCTTCGGACATTCCAGCACGAGCAGTACGCTCTGGCCAAGTACGTCATCTTGCGTACCGGTGAAGTAGTGTGTGTAGGGAATGATAGCGGCGGTCTTCGCTTCCAGCTGTTCCGGAAAGATCTTCTTCCCGCCGCTAAGGATCACATTGTCGTGCCGGCCGAGCCAGTGAAAATGCGTGTCATCGATAAGCTCAACAAGGTCGTTCGTCACGTGCTGTTGAACGCTCAGGTGGGGTGTGTAGGTCACCAGGCAACCACGCGGGTCGCGCCCGAAATGCACATCGCCCAAGGCGGTGAAGACATCACTCTTTCCTTGACCATTCAATGGGCGCAGTGCTACGTGCGTCACGGTTTCTGTGCTTCCGTAGCCGATGGATACGTTGGTTCGCAGGTCTTGAAGCTCTTCGGTCAACGCTTCGCTCACCGGCCCACCACCCAATAGGATCGTGGCGAATTGTTGCTCCACGCGCGCTCTGTTCTCGCGTAGTGCGCGATGCAGTTGAACAGGTACCATGGCTGCGAACGCGAACCGGTCATCTGGATGGATGCGGTCCAGCACGCTGCCACGCGGGTCGATCGCATGCAGGTCGAGCCCAAGGCTGAACGCGCGCACCCACATCATCTTGCCAGCGACAAAATCACTCGGCAGGCAATGCAGGACGCGGTCACCTGCTTTCAAGTTGAATGTCCGTGCCGTCAGCTGTGCGCTCGCGATCAGGTCTTGCCGTGGAATGGTGAACCGTTTCGGCGGACCGGTAGTGCCGCTCGTTGTCGCCGCCATGCCTTCTTCGCGCCCAAGGCTCATCAGCGTGTCGATCGCCGGGCGCAACCACACCTGGTCGTTCGGTTCTTCTGCCAAGCGCGTTTCCAATCGGTCGATGAGTTGACCGCGTGAAAGCCGCTCACCATCCACGATGATGCTCTCGAAAGGCCCAGGTTTCTCGTGGCCCGTGCTCAACTCAAGGAGGAAAGGTCCCAGCCTACCTCCGGGCGGAAGTGCAGCGCACCGCGTTCGGCGCGCAGGGGCGAAGGGATGTTGTTGGTGTACACACCGCCGGTGCCAAGCCCTTGTGGTAGCTGCACATTCAGCGTAGCGGTGTATTGCGCGATCGCGTTCAGGCCGATGCTGCTTTCAAGCGCCGAGGTGATCCACCAGCCGATGTTGCGGGCTTTCGCGAGATCGATCCATTCCTGTGTGGCCACCCATCCACCCACCAGACTCGGTTTGATCACGATGTACTGTGGCTTCACGTTGTCCAGCAGATCCACTTTCGCATCGCGCGTGTTCAGGCCGATGAGGTCCTCATCTAAGGCGATCGAGACCGGCGTGGTCGCGCAGAGTTCGGCCATCACCTCGTACGATCCTGCATGCACCGGTTGTTCGATGCTGTGTACACCGATGTCGGTCAATCGCTTCAGCACATCGGGCGCTTGTTGTGCATTGAACGCGCCGTTCGCATCAACGCGTAACGTGATCGTGTTCGCATCGAACTCGGCACGCACTGCCTGCAACAGCTCCAGTTCATCATCGATGCCAATGGCGCCGATCTTCATCTTCACCGTGTTGAAGCCTTTCTCGATCTGCTCGCGGATACGTTGTTTCATCGTGGCCTTGTCGCCCATCCAAACCAAGCCATTGATCGGAATGGAACGCTGGCCTAAGGTGAACGCCGAAGGGAAGAGTTGTTTCGTGCCGCTCACCTCCAGGTCGCGCAGGCATTGCTCCACCGCGAAACGCACGCTGGGCACGTCGATTAGGTCGGAAGTGAGCCTTCGTTGCCAGTCGCTGGTATCGGCGCACAGCTCGATCAGCTTCGTGCGCACATCCGCTGGGAATTCCTTGCTGTGACCGGGGAAGAGCGCTGCCTCACCGATGCCGATGATCTCCGGACGTTCGGTATGCCAGGCCATCAGGTACCAAACGGTACGCGCGTTGATCGGCCCTTTGGACGTGCCCAGCTCGAAGCGGGGCTGCAGGGTGCGTTCGATCCAGCGCGCGGCGATCATACCGCAAGGATAAGCCCCAGCGAGAACAGCAGCGCGGTGACGAAGGTGCCCATGGCTAGGACTTTCAGTTGCGGGTCAAGGTCTCGGGGTTCGGTGGTGGTCCACACCTTCCGAAGGTGGATGATGAAGCCGGGGGCAGCAAGAAGGAAAAGCCACTGTGAATAGGACCAGTCTATCAAGGCCGAGAATATGATCAAGCAGAGGTTGCCGCCTAGAACAAGAAGGGTCTGGTAAGCCTTGGCGTTCTTGCCGCCCATACGTACCACCAATGTTCTCTTACCGCTCGCTGCATCGTTCGTGATATCGCGCATATTGTTCACGTTCAGTACCCCAGCGCTCAAAAGCCCAAATGCGATGGCCGGAACAAGCACTGCCCAGTGGAATCCTCCGGAATGCAAGTAGAAGGTGCCTGCCACGCCCACGATCCCGAAGAAAAGGAATACGCTGATGTCTCCGAGTCCAGCATATCCGTAAGGATTTTTGCCGAACGTGTACTTCACTGCAGCGCCGATAGCGAATAGGCCGATCAGCAGGAAGAACAGGGTCTTCATCGTGAAGCCGAGCGCCACCGTGATCAAAGCACAACCACTGATGAATGCGAGCACACCACAGATGATCATCGCTCGTTTCATCTGCTTCGCGCTGATCGCGCCGCTTTGAACTGAGCGCTGTGGGCCTACGCGATCGGCATTGTCGGTTCCATGCTCATGATCGCCGAGGTCGTTGGCGAGGTTGCTTAGGATCTGAAGCAGGACAGCGGTTGTCAACGAGAGAAGAAGGACCTCGGGCCTGAAGCTCGATGGCCCACCGTATCGCCAGATGTCTGCGAAGTACCCAAGCGCACTCCCAACGAGAATGCTACTCACCGCCAACGGCAGTGTCCTCAACCGAAAAGCCTGCAACCAGTGTTTCATTCCTCAGCGAACCTCCGCGTTCTCTTCGCCTCTGCGGTTGAACCTCACTACGGGAATTTCGGGAACCGCTGGAAATCCGGTGCCCGCTTCTCCAGGAACGCGTTCCGCCCTTCCTGCGCCTCGTCCATCAGGTAGTACATCAACGTGGCGTCGCCGGCGAACTCCATCAAACCGCGCTGACCATCCAACTCGGCGTTCAAGCCACGCTTGATCATGCGCAAGGCTAGTGGGCTGCGTTGCATCATGATCATGCACCATTCCACGGTGGTGTCTTCCAGCTCGGCCAAGGGTACCACCTTGTTCACCATACCCATGTCCTCGGCTTCTTGCGCGCTGTACTGCAGGCAGAGGAACCAGATCTCGCGGGCCTTCTTTTGGCCAACGTGGCGGGCGAGGTAGTTGCTGCCGAAGCCGGCGTCGAAGCTGCCCACCTTCGGTCCTGTCTGTCCGAAACGTGCGTGGTCCGCAGCGATGGTGAGGTCGCAGACCACATGCAGCACATGGCCTCCGCCGATCGCATAACCGTTCACCATGGCCACCACGGGCTTGGGTAATTCACGGATGCGTTTGTGCAGATCCAGCACGTTGAGGCGTGGAATGCCGTCAGTGCCGATGTAGCCGCCGCGCCCTTTCACGTTCTGATCGCCGCCGCTACAGAAGGCCTTGTCGCCAGCGCCGGTGAGCACCACCACGCCGATCGCTGGATCCTCGCGGGCGATGTCCATGGCATCGATCATCTCCTTGTTCGTGTCCGGACGGAAGGCGTTGTACACCTCGGGCCGGTTGATCGTGATCTTGGCGATGCCTTCGAAGAACTCGAACTTGATGTCCGTGTACTCCTTGATCGTTTTCCAATTACGGGAACTCATGGAATGCAGATTGACCGCGACGACGCGACGAACGCAACAGATGCGCAACGTTCATGAAGTGCGGAGTTGTTTGAAGTAGTCACGAAGCACAGTTGGGGAGACCTGTGCATCCGTAGTGATGTGCAGCACCGCCGCTTTCTCGTGTACGGTGTACAGCTTGTCGATCCCGGCTTCCAAGGATGCCTGGTCGCTCGCGTGGTAATAGGGCAGGTCGAAGCTCTTCACCAATTTCTCGATACTGCGTGCGTGCGGCGCTTCGAACCAAGGCAGCAGCGCGGGATCCTTGTCGGGCCCTTCGATGTAGCGGAAGATGTTGCCACCACCGTTATCGATCACGATCACCTTCAGGTTCGGCGAAAGGTGGTTGTTCCAGAATGCATTGCTGTCGTAGCAGAAAGCGGTGTCGCCGGTGATGAGCGTGGTAAGTTGCTTCGTGGCGAACGCTGCGCCAACAGCAGTGCTCGTGCAGCCATCGATGCCGCTGGTACCCCGGTTGCCGAACCAGCGATGGCCGCGCACGCGATCGAAGAGCTGTGCGTAACGCGCCGGTGTGCTGTTTGCCAGGTGTACCGCGCTATCACCAGGGATCCGGTCGTTGAGCGTGTTGAAGACGGTGAGGTCGCAGAAGGGCGCCGCAGCAAGAATGCGGTTGTGTTTCCCACGGATGCTCTCGTCCATCATCTTCCACACTTCGCCGTAGATGCTCTCATTAGGGACAACGGAAGGCGCGAGCTGCGCAAAGAAGATCTCCGGGCTTACCGCGATGTCGTGCGTGAGGCTTTGGTACGTGTCGTAGTGGCGCTGCCCGGCATCAACGTTCCAATGCTGTGCGGGCTTCCATTTGCGCAGGAGCGTTTTCACGCGCTTGCTCACCACCGCACCACCGAAGGTGATCAGCAGATCGGGGCGCAGGTCTTTCTCGTTCTTCTCGTTCACACCTTCGATCACGCGATCTATGCAGGTGATGAAGGCAGTTCCGTCGAGGTTGCTTGTCGCTTCGGTATGCACGGTCACTTGTGGAAGCGATGCGAACTGGACCAGTTGCTTGCGCATGCCTTCGCTCCACACGCCTTGCCCGGCTAGCACCATCACCTTCTTACATGCGGAAAGTTGACCGAGCAACCAGCGCGCATGATCGGGCAGGATGAACGCTTCCGTCATCACCGGCGCGATGAAGCGCGATGTGCCGACATCTTCCGTAGTTCCGTACAACGGCTCCGCGAAAGGCACGTTCACATGCACTGGGCCGGGCACGGGTAGCAAGGTCTCATCGATCGCTTCGTTGATCAGGCGGCCGCAATGCCAGCGTGCGAGTTCATCACTTGTTATCCGCGGAAGTTGCACACTGCGCTTCATGTGCAGCGAGAGCACACCGTGTTGGCGGATCGCTTGTCCTTCTCCTTGGTCAACCCATTCTTCTGGTCGGTCGGCGGTGATCACCAACAACGGAATGCGTTGGTAGAATGCTTCGGCTATGGCGGGGCCGTAATTGAGCACGGCACTACCGCTGGTGCAGATCAACGCGACGGGTGCATGCAATTGTTGCGCCATGCCCAGCGCGAAGAAAGCCGCACTGCGCTCATCGATGACCTGCAGGCATTCGATGCCTTCATGTTGGTTGAAGGCGATCACCAAAGGCGCACTGCGGCTGCCGGGGCTGATCACGGCATATTTCACCCCTTTGGCGGCACAGAGCCGGGCAAGTTCCGCCGCAGCGAAATGATCACTCGTCATCGGGGTCACGCCGGTAGCGGGGTTGCAATGAGCTGGCGCCAGCTGTCTGCCTTGTGTTCGGTCTCCTGCCATTCCTGCGCCGCAACGGAACCTGTCGTTATTCCTGCACCAACGAAGAGTTCTGCATGCTCCTTAAACACGCGCATGCAGCGGATGTTCACGAATAGTTCCATGCGTCCGTCCGCGCTCCAAGGTCCCCAGAAACCGGCGTAGAGTTCGCGGTCGCGTGCCTCTAGCGCGGCAATGCGTTCCTTGGCCTGTGCTGTTGGTATGCCGCACACGGCAGGGGTTGGGTGAACGGCCAGCACCAGTTCCTCTACCGCGCGCCCCTCGACGTTGGCCGAAATGCGCGTTCGGAGGTGGGCCACCGGACCTGCGGTGAGCACGGTTGGTCCGTCTATGGTGATATGGTGTGCGCCCAGGTCGATCAAGGTACCAGCGATGCTCTTGGTCACCACGCGCTGTTCATGGCGTTCCTTATCGCCCCATTCGTTCGCGTTGTCCGGGGTGTGAGCGGTAAGTACGGTGCCTGCGATCGCATCCACTTGCACGGTGTCGTTCTCTGCAAGGATCAATCGTTCAGGTGTGGCACCGAGCCATAGGCCATGTTCGGGTGTCATCACCAAAGCCACAAAGGCATCGGGTCGTGCGGACAATGCTTCCATGAAGAGCATAGGCACTTCAGCTTCGCCGATGGGTAGGTGCAACGAACGCGAGAGCACGATCTTCTCCAAAATTCCCGAGGTGCAATCATGGCGGGCTTGTTCAACAGCCGCCTCGAAGTGGGCACGCGTCGTGGCCTCGCGTTGTGGAGCAGGCGCCCGTTCCGTCGTGCCCACACATTCCGTTAAGCGCTGCCAATGTGGTTCGGCATCACCGAAGGTCAGTTCCACATCGGAACGGATAAGCGGGGTACGTTCGCTCAGGTTGAAGGGAGAAAGGAGGAACACATCATTCAATTCCCACCAGAGGCCGTTCTCCACACGATCCAGATCAGGTGTTTGTTGGGCCCAAAGAGTAACGGCTCCACCTGGCGCGCGGAACGCTGCAAAGGTGATGCCTTCGCTGATGCAGTGGCGCAGGGCCAGGCGTAGTGCGGGTGTGGCACTCATCGGCGGTCGATGATCATATTGGTGAGACGGCAGATGGCTACGAGCTTACCGGATTCGTCGTGTACGCGGATGTCCCACACGTGTGTTTTGCTTCCTTGGTGAACGAGTTCACCCGTGGCGGTAACACGGCCTTCCTTCACACCACGCAGGTGGTTCGCAGTGATCTCCATACCTACCGTGCCCTGCGTGTGCAGGTCTATGAGCATGGCGCTACCCACGCTGCCGAGCGTTTCGGCCAAGGCAGCCGTAGCCCCACCATGTAACAGGCCCATGGGTTGGTGGGTGCGCTTATCCACCGGCATGGAAGCTTGCAGGCGCCCTTCGGGATCCAGTCCGAATCGGATATCGAGGTGCTCCACCAAGGTGTTGGCTCGCATGGATTCGGCGGCTTGGACATGTTCCGGCGTGAAACGCATGATCGGGGGATGGGTGCCAAAGGTAGCCGTGGGCCATCTTTGCAACCATGGAAGCCACGACCAAGCCACGGCTGCTCCTCGTGGAGGACGAGGATGCGTTGCGTTCCACGCTGCGGCTCAACTTCGAGCTGGAGGGCTACGATGTGACCACCGTGATCAATGGCCCCGATGCGCTGGAGCGGTTGCGTGGCGCGCACTACGATGTGGTGGTGATGGATGTGATGTTGCCCGGCATGGATGGATTTTCCGTGGTGGAAACGATCCGGCTTGAAGGTAATTCCACGCCCGTGCTCTTCTTAACGGCCCGGTCCGGTGCGGCCGACCGCATCCGTGGGCTGAAGGCCGGTGAAGACCATTTGGGAAAGCCCTTCGAACTCGAAGAGTTGCTCCTGCGGGTGGCCAAGCTCTTGCGTCGTGGCGGGGAGAAGGTCACCAACACCGTGCTGGAAGCCTACACGTTCGGGGAGAACCACGTGGATTTTCAACGGTACGAGATAAAAGGCCAAGGCGGATTGCGTAAAGATTTGAGCCAGAGGGAGATGATGTTGCTTCGGCTATTGATCGAACGCCAAGGAGAAGTGGTCTCGCGGGAAGAGATCCTACAAAAGGTATGGGGCTATAATGTGTTCCCCAGCACCCGGACGGTGGATAATTTCATCGTTGGTTTCCGCAAGTATTTCGAGCCTGACCCCCGGGAACCCAGGCACTTCCATTCCATTCGTGGGGTGGGCTACAAGTTCCTTTCCTGATTTTTTTTCGAGGGGCTGGCAACCCTTTTCGCAACGCGCCGTCTTTCTCCCAGAAGGGTCGGTCTTCCTGACCTATTCTGGTTCCATATTCCTTGCAGGTTTACCGCGCAGGGGCTCCGCAAGGGGCCCCTGTTCGGTTATTAGGGTGCCAACGGTTCGTCGGGCTATGGTCAGGCTCTGTCCACGGCACGGCCTGCTTCCTCTAAGTTCTTGCGTTCCGCTCGCGGTCAGATTATCTTGCGGCCTCCAAAGCGGCAACCTACCGTCTATGCCGCAGGAGAAAACACACCATCCATGAATCGACTGATCCGCACGTCCGTTCTTTCCGTCCTCTTCGCCAGCACTGTGGCCATGGCCCAGGAGAAGGTGGACATTGGACTATTCCAGAACAACGGTATGCTTGAAGTGAAGGTCCGCCCCGAAGCGGATTTCACGGGCATTTTCTCATCGTTGGTCTTCACCGTGCGTTGGGATGCGAACTCTGGCGCAAGCTTGGGTGAAAGCACGCAAGACGATGATGTGGCCACCTACATGGCGGTTCAACGTTCTGGCAACATGCGCGAGAACGGTGGTTTCCGGTACATGGTGTTCGCCGGCTTTGGCATGCGTGCCATGAGCAGCGCCGGTGTCAACTGGCGCGCTGGTCAGGAATACACCATCGCCCGCATTCCCGTTACCGGTCAAGGTGAATTCGAATTGGTGAACGATGCCTACACAGCCGAGCGCCAGAACAACGCCAACTATTATGTGGCTTTGGGTGGTGCTGACCGTACCGGTGTCATCTACAAAGGTCTGGCGGTGGCTTCCGAAGATGGCAATGTGCTCATCCAACCGAACCCGAACAACGGCCGTTTCACGCTCAGCTTCTCCAACACCGAGAAAGGCGATGTAACGGTGGAAGTGATCAACAGCATCGGCCAGAGCGTGTACAACGAAGTCGTGCGCGACCTGGAAGGCAACTACAAGCGCGAGTTGGACCTCAGCACCATGGGTGCCGGTGCCTACTACGTTAAGCTGAAGCGCAACGGCAATACCACCTCGCACAAGGTGATCTACCGTTGACCCTAGATCACAGGAATTAGGAAGAGGAGGCTTCGGCCTCCTTTTCTTTTTTATGTGGCTTCCGTAGCGACAACAACTCGCCGAAAGGTCACGCTGACTAGATCAATGGACGATGGTTGGCCTGTTCGGATAGTTTAGCAACGTGGTATCCACCATAACCTGCTCCCCATGATGCAACGTTCCGTCCTCCTCTCCGTACTGTTCTCTCTTTTCCTCTTGCAACGGGCACTTCCACAGACCCACAAGATCGAGCTGATCTCACACACCACCTTGGATCTGGTGGTGAATGATCTGGATGGTGATGGTGACCTTGATCTGGTCACAGGCGGCCTGTACAACCTGGTGTGGTACGAGAATGATGGGTCGGCGCACTTCGAAAAGCACACCATCAACCTGGATGCGAAAGAAGCGCAGCAGGTGCTGGTCACGGATCTGGATGGAGATGGCCACAAGGATCTGGTCGTGGCGGATATGGGAACGAACCGCATCATCTATTACCACAACAATGGCGATCTCACTTGGGATCGCCTCTTCCTGCATTCCAATACCGGTGGCGTAAGTGGCCTAGCGGTGGGCGATATGGACGGCGACGGCGATCTGGATCTAGCGTGTGCTGCATTCACGGCCAATAAGGTGTATTGGTTGCGCAACGATGGTGGTTTCGCCTTCACGCAGATCGATATCGCCACTGGCTTGACCGGTGCAACGCGGATCGTCATGAACGACTTGGACGATGACGGGGATCTGGATGTGGTCGCTGCCATGCAGACCGCCGGGGCCATCAGGCTTTTCCGCAACAATGGCTCGGGCATCTTCACGAACGAACTGCTTCTTACCACCAGCACACCGCGCAGCCTCGAATTGGCGGATGTGGACCAGAACGGACGGATGGACCTGGTGTATGCCGGAAGTGGTGGAGCAGGGTATCTGCGCAACAACGGCACCACCTTCACCCAGCAACAGATCACCGGTTACAGTGGGCTGCGTGGCTTGGGTTTCGCAGACCTCACCGGTGATGGCTACAATGATCTGATCATGGCCGACTACACCGAGGATCGGATCACCTGGAGCGGATTCAACCCGCAGACCGGTCTATATCAAGGCATGGGCAGTGGAACGCTCGATACCTGGCTGAACTATGCGTCCATGGTGCATGGTGCCGACTTCGATGGAGATGGGGTGAATGATGTGTTGGCCGCATCGAGCTTCGACATCCGCATCTACCTGCACCCTGGCAATGCACCCGACGAACGGTTACTGGTGAACCGCTACCTCGGCGATGGACGCGGTATCGCCCACGGTGATCTGGATGGCGATGGTGATATGGACCTCATGGCGGTGGGTGGTCTGTACATCAATTGGTATGAGAACGATGGGGCAGGGTACATGATACCGCGCATTGCAACGGAAGGCATAGGCCGCATCACCATCGGAGGAGGAGTTGATCTGAAGCTCGTGGACCTCGATGGCGATGGCGACCTGGACGCAGTGCTCACCGAAAGCTCGGCCAACCGGGTCACTTGGCTGGAGAACAACGGCAACAATGGCACCTTCACGAAACGTCTGCTCACCGGCCATACCGCCCCTTATTCTTGTGACGTAGTGGATTTCGATGGTGATGGCGACATCGATGTAGTGGTGACCAGTATCATGGGTAATGACAATGTCTATTGGTATGAGAACGATGGTTCACAGAGCTTCGCCACGCAGCATCCGATCCTGGTGAGCTACGCCGATCCCTACGAGGCCCGCACGATGGACTACGACAACGATGGTGATATGGATGTGGTGGTGGCCTGCCATTCGAACTTGGTCCAGAACGGCAAGGTGGTGCTCTGTCGGAACAACGGCAACGATACGTTCACCGCGCAGGAATTGGATGCTGCAGCGCCCCAGGTCACTTCGGTGTTCTGGGTGGATCTCGATCAGGACGGTCACATGGATGTGTTGGCCACCACAGGTGGAAACCAGAACCGTGTGAATTGGTATCGCAGTAATGGTGCAGTGATACCCTCCTTCACCAAGACCACCATCCAGACCGGCATGGGCTACGCCACCTATGTGGTCGCCGATGATCTGGATGGCGATGGTGATATCGATGTGGTGGTCTCGTGCCTGAACGACCGCAACGTGAACTGGCTGGAGAACGATGGGTCCGAGCAATTCACGCGGCATATCCTGGCGCGCAATGTGTTCAACAGCCAGTTCGTTGGAGCGGGTGACCTCGATGGGGATGGTATCCCTGAGATCTATGCCACGGACCTGGAGTCCGAAGCCGTTCACTTGTACCGCAAGACCACCAACGTTTCCGAGCCGGTCATCGGTCCCGAACCGGTGGCCTGCCATGACCCGTTCATCAGTGAAATGGTCCACCATCCCGGCGATATCGCTCGTGCATTGGAGATCTACAACCCTCGCTCGGAACCATTGGACTTGACCGGGTATGCCTTGCGTTTCTACGCGAATGGCCGTACGACCTACGATGCGACCATGCTGAACGGCATCATTCCACCGCACGGTACCCACATCGTAGTGGCGCCCAACTATGCCACCAATATCAATACCTACGCTGACCAGATCACCAATTTGTGGTTCGATGGTTCGGATGCTATCGTGCTTGTACACAACGACCGGCCCATCGATATCATTGGTAAAGTGGGCCAGGCTTTTGGTGATCTCAGCTACTGGTTCAATAATGGTGTGGGTACCTATTTCACCGTACTGGTGCGTAAACCCACGGTGGATCGTGGCGATGTGAATGGTACCGATGACTTCCTGCCCGATGTGGAGTGGATCGCCTATCCGGTGAATGACTACAGTCACCTCGGTGCGCACGATGGACCGTGTGGCGGGGTTTGTACGCCCACCATAGAGATCGCCGCAACGAGTGCTGAAGTATGCGCAGGGGAGTCGACGATCTTTACCGCGAACGTGACGGGTGGCGGTACTGTGCCAGTTATCCAATGGACGCTCAATGGCAGTGTTGCGGGCTCTGGTGCTTCGTTCACCACGCCGCCGCTCAGTAATGATGCCGTGGTGGCTTGCAATGTGGTGAGCAACGAGGCATGCGCACCCAGCGGCGCGGTGGTGTCCACGCCTGTCACCATCATGGTAGTACCGGCTCCAGCGCCCGTGGCATCCATCAACGGAGCGGTACTTGCAGCAAGCCCTGTACCTGGTTCGGGCTATCAGTGGTACTTCGAGGGCGACCCGATACCCGGAGCAACGGCTTCCACCTACACCGCTACGCAAGCAGGTTCGTACAACGTTTCCAGTGTAGTGGAAGGATGCGAGTCGTCCCTGTCGAACACGGTCATCTTCGACTTCTCCACAGTGGTCGGAGATCATGTTGGGGCAGCGTTCAGCCTGTTCCCGAACCCGACGGAAGGCTACATCACCATCCGCAGCAACGACGCTGTGGACCGCGTGCAAGTGTGGAATGCCACGGGTGCCCGTGTGCTGGATACCCGTTCCATGGTGCTCGATCTTTCCGGCCACGCACCAGGTGTCTACTGCGTTTCCATTACCGTGCATGGCACCGAGCACCGCCGTACGGTAGTGCTTCAGTGATCCATCAGTTCACGCAACAACGGCAGTAATCACTGTTGGGGTCGTGGGTGAATGGTATGTTTGGATCCAGCAGTTCGTTGGTGAGTTGCACCAGCAGTGCTTCGATCACCGGAAGTTGTTGCCGCGTGATCACCTCTTCGCCACCGACCCGCAAACGATCACCGGCTGCGTTGGAAGGGCGTTGCAAGGGGATCACCCCAGCGCTCGCTTGCTCTACGTGTTGATTTTCGCGCAGGTAGGCCCACAGGTAGATCAGGAGTTGCAGGGCATAACGCCGATCGGCGGTCACGGTATCACGCTCCAGATCGGGTAGGCGCAATTCATTTTCCCGCACCGCACCGGTCTTCACATCTAGCACGGTGATCCGGCCCTCGCGTGTGTCGATGCGATCACATCGACCTTTGAGCAGAACGCCGTTCGAGAGGGTGGCTTTCACCTCAAGCTCTATGGCTTCGATGCGTGTGGGTTGGCTACTGCATCGTTGACTTTCCGCTTTCAAGTAGGTCTCGAGTGCTTTTCCTGCCATTTCCTTGCGCAAGCGATAGTGCCCGAATTCGAGCGCTGTGCGTGGCAGATGTTGCGCGAGTTGATCTTCCAGTGATCGTAGGGCGTGGGTACTTGCTTCTGTGATGCGTTGTGGCTCCAGCACGTGGCCGACCATCGGTGTGAAGAGATGTTGCAGCGCGTTGTGTACAGCATCGCCGAGGACATCGCTGCCTAAGCGGCCGTCCACCACATCCTTATCGCGCACGCCAACGATGTAGCGGAAGTAGAAGTCCAACGGGCAGCGCAACCAAGTTCCCAAGGCAGAAGGGGAGAGGCCCTTTGCGCAGAGTTGGCGCAGCCGTTGTTGAATGTGTTCGTCCTTCTCAACCTGAATGGGTGGCACGCCACGCGCCGTTGATCGTGGTGAAACCCGAGCCGTTTCCAAGGTCGTACGGGTCTGGCCGATCACTTCGTGTTGCCATTGTGCTATGAAACGCGAGGGTTCCCCGGGTTCTTTTCCATCGCCGGTGGAAACGGTCCATTCCACGTGGTTGGCCAACTGCATGGCGCGTTGGAAGTTGTATGCCGTAACAGCCTCTGCATCGGAAGGCAACGGAAGGCCATGGTGCCTGCGCAGGTCGTAGGGGATCCAGCTGGTGGGCGCCTCGCTACGTGGCAATGTTCCTTCATTCACGCCGATGAAGATGAGCCGTTCGTGGTCTACGGTCCGGGTCTCCAACAGTCCCATCACCTGTGTCCCCTTCAGCGGTTCGCCGAGGAAAGCAAGGCGTTCTTCGCGCAACACCCGTTCGCGTATGGTTCGATAGGCGCGCAAGCTGGGCGCGGGTATACCGCTTCGGTCCAACAAGCGGTTCAGCCGTTGTTGTACACGGGCCATCAGAAAGAGCTGTTCGCGCACCAGCGGATCGTCGGGTGCCGTATTGTGCGCATGGTCCAACAGGTTGGTGAGCGCGTTACCGGTCATCGCTTGATCCTCCGCCACGTGAAGCATGAAGGGAACCACGGGTAGGAACGTGCTGTTCGCATCGGTTATCAACGCACGCAGTTCATCGTGTTCGATGTGCAGTCTGGCCTGGCCGCGCAACGCATCTAGGATCCGTTCCGTAGGCCCGTTCTCCCGTAGGAAGGGGTGCGCGAACAAGGCGATCAACGCATGCACGGAACAGGTGGTCGGAGTGGTCTGGTCGAGTACCTCGAAGAAGCATTCGGTAAGGCCATGCACCGGCAATGTGGTGAGCGGTATGCCCATGGTCACATTCACTGGGCCGATGTGTGCCGGCATGCGCTGCAGCAGTGGAAGAAGCAGGTCTTCCTGTGCGAGCACTACGGCGGTCTTGCTCCGTTCTTCGGCGCTCATTTCCGATAGCCGCTGTGCTGCGTAAGCCGCTTGCGCCAGCGGGTGCGGTGTTTCCACCAGCCGGATCCGCCGCTCCGTTGTGGCGATCCCGCTCTGCGGTGGAAGCACACCTTCGCCGAGGTCTTTGATCGATCGGCGCAGGTAGCGCCCTGCCTCTTGGCGTTGATCGGCGAGGTAATGTGTGTCGGTATCCCACGCTACTTCGGCCCTACCTTGATCCTGCAGGTTCTTGATGGTGCTGGTGGTGGCCGGATCCAGGGCGTTCAGGCCAGCGAACCAGATCTTCTTCCACGGAAGTGCGATAGATTGCGATGTGATATCTGCACTAATACGTGCAACGAAACCAGAGGTGGCCAGTCCGGTGGCTCGCATCCGTTCGTGGAAGAGGCGATGCAGCTCGCCGGTAGCACGCCATTCCGCATTGGTGCGCTGTTGACCCGGGCTCAGTTCCCCTAGGTTGAAGCTCCATTCGTCCAACTCGTGGTAGGCGCGAAGGTCCTTGTAGAGGGTGTCGAGGTCCAAGAGGTGGGCATCCACTTCGCTCAGGTCGCGTAAGGTGGTGGGTGCCCATTCCAGGAAGGTCTCCAAAGGGTCGGCCGCATCACCACGCAGTTCCATGTAGGTACTGTGAAGGTGGAACAACAGCTCCATGCTGTTGCCTTGTTGCAAGCCCGATACCCGTTGAACGAAGTTGCCCACGTCCATGATGTCGGGACTCCACAAGGCGCCGCCATGTGCTTCTGCGAGGTACTTTCGCAGGTGCAATCCGGCACGTTTTCCGGGAAGCACCACAGCCACGTCCTCTAAGTCATGAGGGTGGCGTTCTAACAGGGCTTCGGCGAGGCGTTGAAGGAATGGTACCATGAATGCGGGGGAAGTTAATCCGGCGAGTGGAATGGATAACGAGGAATGGCCGGTGTATCGGCAATTGGTGGGCGGTTCGCACTATTATCGGATCGAGGCGATGGATCGTTTCCAAGAGCTGCAGCGCATCGGTTCGCGCTGGGTGCTGCACGACGTGTCTGCAAACGCATATCCAGAACGGGTGCGGGTTCATGAAATGTTGAACATGGTCGAGCCCTACATGGCGTTGGAGAAGGGTGATTGGCAGCGCGCAGAAGCCATGTTAAAGTAGAACGCACGTATCGCCATTGGCCGATCCGGAAAGCCCGTTCCCTGCGCGGTGTACCCAAGAGGCAACCGAACGTCGTACCTTTTGGTCCTCTCCTGTGATGGCGCGCCACCTGCTCACCGTATTCTTGCTCTTATTAACCCCCATGGTGTATGGAACCCATGTGTTGGGTGGTGAGATGTACTACGATCACCTGGGTGGCGATCAATACCTGATCACGCTGAAGCTGTACCGTGATTGTGGCCCGGGGAACGTCAACAATACAGCCTTCGACGCTTCAGCGCAGATCGCGGTCTACGATGGTAATGGCATTTTCCAGTTCAGTGTATCGCCGCCGTTCACGGGAGAACAGGTTGTGCCGGTGAATTTGAGCAGCCCATGTCTCCAGGCGCCCCCAACGATCTGTGCCACCTGGGCAGAATACACAGCGGTGATCACCCTTCCACCGAATTCGTCGGGATATGTGTTGAGCTATCAGCGCTGCTGTCGCACACCCACGATCTCCAACCTGCCAACAGGTGTTTTACAAGGTCTCACGTGTACGGTGCAGATCCCACCAGCATCCTTCGGTTCGAACAGTAGTCCGCGTTTCGATGAGTATCCAGCCATTGCCATGTGCTTGGGCGAGGATATGGTCATCGACCATTCCGCCACTGATCCGGATGGCGATGTGCTGGTATATGATCTCTTCACTCCATTTGCTGGTGGCGATGCTTTCGACCCAGCGCCGTTGGCTGGCCCGCCGCCTTATGCGGGCATACTCTGGGCACCGGGTTACAGTGGTGCGTCGCCCATGGATGGAGCACCGGGATTGGCGATCGATGCAGCAACTGGGGAAATGACGATCCACCCGACATTGCTGGGCTCCTATGCTGCTGCTGTGCGGGTGCGCGAATACCGGAACGGTGAGCTGGTCAGTGCAACGATACGTGACCTACGTTTCGACGTGGTTGCCTGTGATGCGTTCATTAGTGCAGCGATCGCTGCACAAGTGCCAGAGGATCTTTGCGCCGGAACCACCATCGCCTTCGAGAATGAGAGCGTGAACGGCGAGAGCTGGTTCTGGGATCTCGGTGTTCCGGGCACTGATGCCGACACATCTCGATTGATCGAGCCGATCTGGACATACGCGGATACGGGAACGTATACGGTTACGCTGGTCGTGAACCCTGGTTGGCCATGTGCGGATACGAGCACTGCCATCTACAGGGTGCATTATCCCTTGGACCCTTACTTCATCCGGCCAATAGTGCGGTGTGTGGATCAAGCGGTACCGTTCATGGCTCAGGGAAATTTCACTGCGGATGCTATCGTGCAGTGGGCCTTTGATGCTGCACAACCCGCCAGCGATGTTGGTGTGCAGACCAGTGCCACCTTCGGCTCCCCGGGTACACATGCGGTCCAGTTCACCGTTCAGGAGTTCGGTTGTTCGGCGAGTTATTCAGATAGTGCCACGGTGCATCCGAGGATCGAATTGGAGGTGCTTACGGATACCGCAGGCTGTGTGGAGGCCGAGTTCTTCTTCGCTGCAAGCGCCCAAGCATGGACCCCGGTCACCTACACCTGGGTGTTGGGTGACGCTGCCGTACTGAATGGCCAGAACACCAGTTTCATCTACCTGGACCCTGGTGTGTATGATGTAGGGTTGACCGCGCGTACCGATTCGGGCTGTGTGGATACCAAGAGCATCTGGCTTACGGATCACGTACACGTATTCCCCAAACCGGTAGCGGCATTCACGGTGTACCCAACGGAAGTCTCCCTGCTCGATCCGGTGGTGGAAGTGACCGACCACTCGGAGTTGGCTGTCACTTGGGCCTACACCATCGGCACTGATCAACTTACTGAACCATCGTTCACCTACGAATTCGATGATGCCGGTGTGTTCGAGGTGACCCAGACCGTGGTGAGCGGAGCGAACTGCTCAGCTTCGGAAACACGTTCGGTGCATGTTTCCGATCATCTGTTCTTCGCACCAACGGCGTTCACACCCGATGGAGATGGCCTGAATGACGTCTTCCTTCCGCGAGTGAAGGGTGCCAGGCTTTACGAATTGGTGATCATGGACCGTTGGGGAACGGAGCTTTTCCACACCAATGATCCCAAGGCTGGCTGGGATGGCGCCGGATTGCCACAAGGTGTGTTCACCTTCAAGGCACGCTTGTCCGAATTCGGGCCGATGAACAAGGAGTACGTAGGGCACTTCACCCTGCTACGCTAACTGTTGCGCACCATGTCCACATGCGGAATGCCGTCGAGGACGTAAGGTGCGCCTGTCCTGCTGTACGCGTGCGTCTCATAGAAGCCTTGTAGATGGCTCTGCGCTGCCAATGCACTTCGAGCTGAGCGATACGCCCGTTCGAGTTCAGCGATCACGGTGCTCATCAGTTCATGCGCTAGTCCTTCTCCGCGGCGGTCTGCACGAACAATGACCCGGCCTATATGTGGAAGGCCATCCTGTCCTGGTGGAATGATCCGCGCATAGGCGACCAATTCGTCCTGCAGCATGCCGAGAACATGTGTGGCAGTGAGGTCGTAAGCATCCACCTCGGGATAGGGGCAGTTCTGTTCCACCACGAAAACGTCCACGCGCAATTTGTACATCGCGTGGATCAGTGCGGGTTGCAGCTCGTTGA
>JAEYWT010000052.1 GCA_023428865.1 Bacteroidota bacterium
GATATGAACACCGGGAATGACGGGGTATCGCGCAGTATCGTAACCAATCCGGAGATACCTGACCTGACCGACTACTACCTGGAAGCCACACCGATCCTATCGCAGATGGCCACTGCAGACCATGACATCCTGGTGCCACGCGACTTGGACTTCCATCCGGATCGCACGCGCAATGAACTATGGGTGATCAACAAAGATGTCTTCGCTACCGGCGGAAGCACCGTTCGTTTCTTCAACCCCGGTGAGCAGGACCAAGACTTCCTGTACCAGCGTGATCCTGCGGCGCGCCACTTCTTGAGCCTACCCACCGGCATTGCCATGGGCGACAACAACAACTTCGCCACCTGCCCTGGGATCTACGACGCGAACGGCAACCAAAGCACTGCCACGCCCTTCACTGGACCAACGCTTTGGAACTCCGATCCCGCCATCTACGCCCAGAACTCTTTTGGCCCGTTGGGGAGCCACTTGGATATGCTGCACGTAACACCACGCAGCCAGGGCATCGCGCATGAGCGCTGGAACAAATACTGGGTGGTGGATGGCACCAACCAGGACATCGTGATGCACGACTTCAAGCGCGACCATGGACCCGGGAACGACTACCATGGTGATGCCATCATCCATCGGTACACGCAGGTCAACATCACCCGCGACCCCAACAACCACATCGTTAGCCACTGTGTCATGGACAAACGCACGGGCTGGTTGTACATCGTGGACCACGGTGGACAGCGGATCCTGCGTTTGGATACCCGCTCCGGCACCATAGCCGCAGGAAATCCATCCTTCGGCCCGTTCGAATCCTACGTGGAGTACAAGAACGTAACAGGAGCCACTTGGGAAGTGATCGTGGCCAACGGGCTTAGCTCCCCGGCCGGCATCGAAGTAGTTGGCAACACGCTCGTGGTGAGCGACCATGGAACGGGCGAGATCATCTTCTACGACATGGCCAACGAATTCGTAGAGCGCGGCCGTGTTGCTGTGGGCACCGGGGTAATGGGCATCAAAGCTGGCCCAGATGGTCGTTTGTGGTGGGTGAATGCTTCCAGCAGCACCCTGAACCGCCTGGACCCCAGCGGGGTGAATGTGGGAGTAAATGAAACCACCACAACACCGTTGAGCATCTTCCCGAACCCTGCATCGGACCTGTTGCGTTTGGTGACGAATGCAGTAGACCCCAAGGCCGGTTTGAGCATTCGCGATGGTGCAGGCCGCTTGTGCATGCATACGACCATGAGCCAGGCTGTTTCCGGGCTGGACGTCGCCGCACTGCCGAACGGCGTCTATACGGTAACAGTAGACGGCTATTCCACCGAGCGGCTCGTGATCGCTCGGTGAGCGAACAACCGACCGATCTACCTAACTTAGCCCTACCCGACCCCAACCGAAACCATGAAAAAGACAATGATGACCTTGGTGCTCTGCGCAACACTTGGCACGGTAAACGCCCAAAAGTCCACCACCCAAGAACAGGCTTCGACCGTGAGCTCCGTGGAGGTGACCAAAGAAATGGAGATCAGCAAAGAACTTGGCCTTAACGACGAACAACGGGCAAAAATGGCTCTGGTGAATAAGGAGTTCGCCAAGGCCGTTGGAGATCTTCAACATTCGGGCTTGGATGAAGCTGGACGAGCACCTCGGTTGGAAGTCCTCCGCAACTCACGCGAACAGAAGATCGGAACGATCCTGACCGAAGTGCAACTACGTCGATTGATCACCCTGCGTAAAGAAATGAACGACCAGGACCTCGTTCCCGAGCCTGTGCCGGCGAAGTGACCTGAACCGAACCGTTGTGAACGCCCGTGCTCGAATGAGTGCGGGCGTTCCTTTTTTCCGGTGTGGCTGATCGGCATCAGACACGCCAACATTGCTGCCGCTACATTTGGCCTCCGACCTTCAACCAGCGAACGCAATGTCCAACGTCTACTATCCCGATTACCTGCAACTGGACAAGATCCTGGGCGCTCAAGCCCCCGAGAGCGACAAACACGGCGTGCAAGCGCACGACGAAATGCTCTTCATCGTGATCCACCAAGCGTACGAGCTTTGGTTCAAGCAGGTATTGCACGAAGTAGGCAGCGTGATCGACATGTTCGCCGACCACCATGTGGATGACAATGGCGGCGAGCTGAACGTGGCCGTGCATCGGTTGGAGCGGGTAAAGACCATCCTAGGCGTATTGGTTCACCAGATGGACATTATGGAGACCATGACACCACTGGATTTCCTCGATTTCCGTGACCTGCTGCGCCCTGCCAGCGGATTCCAGAGCATGCAGTTCAAGATCCTCGAGGCGCGGTTGGGTTTGCGCATGGACCACCGGTTCGGCAAACAGTACTACACCAGCCAGCTGAAGCCCGAACACAAGGCTGAGATCGAAGCCTTGGAGAACGCCTCTACGTTGTTGGAGTTGGTGAATGCCTGGTTGGAGCGTATGCCATTCTTACAGGATCAATACTGGCCCGCAGGCGAAGCCACCTTCTTCGAGCGGCTAGAAGCGTTGTACAACAGCACCTTGGTAAAGGGAGAAGAAGGCAACGCCGCCTTGTGGCGTGCGCTTTTCGTCGAAGGCGATACGAACCGAAGGCTCTCCCCCGCAGCCGCCCGCAGTGCATTGTTCATCATGCTCTACCGCGATGAACCCATCTTCCAACAGGCTTTCCGCTTTTTACAAGCCTTGCTTGATATCGATGAAGGACTAGCGGCATGGCGCAGTCGGCACATCAACATGGTACACCGCATGATCGGCTTGCGGGTGGGCACTGGTGGCAGCACAGGCAAAGCCTACCTCAAAGGCGCCATGGACAGCCATTACATCTTCAGCGAGCTCGCCGACCTTAGCAGCTTCCTGTTCGAGCGACGGAAGTTGCCGAAGTTGCCGGAGAAGTTGAGGAGCGCGTTGGGGTTCGGGAGGATATAATAACTCGACGGACGGCAATGATGGCCGTTCAAACGAACGGTGCCCATATACGGAACCTACGCTGTTTTCGGATACATAGGTCGGTTCAAGTCATACGCCAATTTGTAGATTTAGGCAGCGGAATGCACTCTGCTCCTGTCTTAACATGAAAGCAGTTACCATCCAAACCAGAGCATCATGAACCACCGCTACCTCTTCTCAATATTTCTCAGCGCAACCATCTGCGCTAGCTCTGCACAGTACATGATGACCACCGGCCCCACAGAGCCGCAGACCAATGCCGCGAAGTTTGTTTCGGTGGATGATGATGGCAATGTGCTCGTCGTGCGCACGCAGCAATCGAATGAGCCGATCCTGATCGAACGATTCGATCCGGAGGGCGCCTTTATCTGGTCCAAAACCCTTGCCCATCCAGAAGCAGGTAATTGGAATCATCTCAATGTAAAGGAAGATGAAGCAGGCGGTCTCTGGTGTGTCTTCACATCTGACCTTGGGACTGATGAGGGCACAGGAATCACGACCAGCATGATCCATGTTGCGCATGTGACCGCCAACGGTGTGCTGGCTGAGCACTGGAGTCATGCAAGGACATGGGCAACGCCCGAATTCTCAAACACCAGGATCGGTAAGCCACAAATGGATATACTAACAGATGGCACGATAGTGATCGCCGCGCTGGGAAGCACGAAACACACCATTCCCTTCTTAGACCTGTACAGATTCCAGGGGAACGGCGGCTTGGATTGGGCAAGAAGTTTGGGCGAATATCCTGGATCAGCCTCAGACGGGATTCCGTTCAACAGTATCTACACGACGACCAGCGAACTGCTTGGCCCCGAGAGCACAAGTTCAGGAGGGATCCTTATCGGCAGTGGACTTGGCATCCACGACCTTTCCATCCAACAGATCACGGCTTCAGGTGAACTTCTATGGAAAAGAGGGTTGCGTTACACGAACGCTGCATTCTACACACAATACAGAGACCTGGTCGTGGATAACGATGATAGGATCCACATTGTAGGTAGGCTTGCCCTCCCAACGGGCCAGTTCCTTATCCTCCCTGTATATGCCGCAGACGGTACTTGGCTGCGTACAGACCTGTGTTCCATGAACGATATAGCACCGATCAATGCCCGCAGTGTGCTCAACGTAGGAGCAAATGGAGAACGGACCATTTTGAGCACAGGCACGACGGCTGGTATGACCACCCTGATACCCAGCATTGGGTCGTCCACAGCCTCGCACAGAACATCCGTTAGCCTACCAATTGGTCAGGAGAACGTTTCCGTGCGATGGACTGAAAGTGCTCTCAAGAATGATCGATCCGTGCGGGCTGGATCCTTATACCGGCAACATAACGTGCTAGCCTATACCACGGGCGCTCCGGCGCTTGCCATGAGCTCCTTGGACGACTTCTTCTCGTGTTTCGACTCCATTTCCACAAGTTCCATGGTGGAGGTTCCCCAGGCCATCCTGGATCTCAGCGAACCGAATACCCAGATCGCCGATATCGGATCATGGATGGTTGGACCATCGACTAGTGCATGGGTTCTAGAGGAAGGCCAGATGTTCGGAACCTCTCCCATTTGCGAGCTCTTCTCCGGTATTCACGAACAGGAGCGATCACCTTGGTTGCTGAACACATTGATCGAGACAGGCGATCCGATCATCCTTAACAGATCCCTAATTGGTCAGATGGACCTGTTCTCCTTGACAGGTTCGTTGATAAGCAGCTGGGCGGTCAATGGACAGCGATCAATACCCATGGGACCGATGTCCACAGGCAGCTACGTACTCCGATTTCGCTCTTATGGAGACCAAGTGGTACGAACCTCGCATGTCGTCATCATGGGAGATTGACCGGCTGATCACATCTCGAACCGCTCCCCACGTTCGGGTATCTCCACCTTGTTGAAGCCTTCTTCCAGCAGCAGATCGCGCAAGCCGTTCAGGCTATGGTCCACGCCGTGAACGAGGAGGATCCGGCGGATATCCTTCTTGTTCTGGGTAGAAAGGAAACGCAGCAATTCGCCACGATCGGCGTGGGCGCTGTAGAAATCCATGCGTAGGATGCGGGCACGTACCGGCACCACATCGCCGAAGATGTTCACCTCCTCGTTGCCGCGCAGCAACTGATCACCCAAGGTACCTGGCGCGCAAAAACCCACCACGAGCACGGCATTCGCCGGATCGTGCAGCGAATTGCGCAAATGGTGGCGTATGCGCCCAGCTTCCATCATACCACTCGCCGCGATGATGATGGCCGGTTCCTTCACACCGTTCAACTGCTTGCTCCGATCCGGTGAGCGCACGAACTCCACACCGGGGAAACTGAACAGATCGGGATCATGCTCCAGCTCTTCGCGGACCTCATCGCGGAAAAGTGTGCTGTGTGTACGTGCGATCTCCGTGGCACTGATGGCCAATGGGCTATCCACGAACACGGGAATGCGTGGCAACAGCCCTTCGTTACTGAGCGAATTGAGAGTATAGAGGATCTCCTGTGTTTTACCGATACTGAAGGCGGGGATCAGCAGTTTGCCTTTGCCCTTCACGCACACCTCCGTCACAT
>JAEYWT010000039.1 GCA_023428865.1 Bacteroidota bacterium
GAATACACCCCATCACCGTATCGTTCACCGGATTCACCACCCAGGAGATCGCCGGTGTCGATGTTACCCCAGACCGAGCAACGTACATCAAAGATGTTCGGATGAGCGTCATGAACGAACTGAAGACCTTCGAGAAAGTCGCCTACAAAAGACAACTCATCGATCGTGACGACCCCAGTCGTATGAGCTTGCTTGCATCGGAGTTCAAGGACGACCCCACACGCAAGGATCCGATCCAGTTCCTCAGCAAGAACTTCGCTGGTGTTACCGCCTCGCCGAACGGAGATGGGCTCTACTTCCGCGGATCACGTACGGAGAACACGGTGAGCTTCATCGACGGCGTGAAGGTGAGCGGTGCTGTGCCTCGTGTACCCCCGAGCGCGATCAGCAGTGTAAGCGTTTATACAGGAGGTCTGCCAGCGCGCTACGGCGACGTGACCGGTGGGGTGATCGTGATCGAGACCAAGACCTACGGCGAAATGTTCGAAGAAGAACGGCGTCGTGCCATCCGTGCCAAGGCGGACGATAACTTGTAACCATGTTCCTGCGCCGCAAGGCCATAACCACTCACTCGGATGAGGATCTGGTGCGTCTCCTGCGGGAGGGGCACCGATCCGCGTTGGCAGAGCTGTGGGATCGCTATGCGGAACTATTGTACGGTGTAGGCATGAAGTACTTGAAGGATATCGAGCGGAGTAAGGATGAAGTCGTAGAGCTCTTCGCAAGCCTAAAGGAGCTGGTGGCAAAGCATGAGATCGCACGTTTCAGACCATGGATACACACGGTGATGCGCAATCGTTGTTTGCAGGCACTCCGTAAAGAGCGCCCCACAGCGGCCATTCCAGATGAGTTGATCCACGCTGAAGAAGACGACGATGAAAGCACCCTGCGTGAAGCGAGCCTACAGCAATTGGAACTGGCGATAACGCGCTTGAACATCCAACAGCAGGCATGCATACGGCACTTCCACTTGGAAGGGAAGAGTTACCAGCAGGTATCGGACCTCACGGGAATGGCCGTGGAACAAGTGCGCAGTCATTTACAGAACGGTCGCAGGAACCTGCGACTGCTCATTCAACGCCAGCAGCCATGACACCGCGGACCCCGGATCACTTCAGACCAACTGGCGCACCATCGCGTGAGACCTTGCGGGCATACGTGGAAGGTCGCCTGGACCCGCGTGCTGCACATGAGGTGGAGCGCCATATGGAGGCCGACCCCTTGCTGCGCGATGCCGTTGAAGGATTGCAGCAACACGGTGCTCTAGCTGGTTTGAAGGGTCTGCACGAACACGCACCGAAAACCAATGGCGCACGATGGTCCCTGTGGACCACCGCACTCTTGGTAGTGTGTGCAGGCGCGTGGTACCTGACCGGAAAGCAAGACACGCAAGTTGACCCGACACTCGTTCGGTCCGAGGAAGCAACTACAACTGGTGTTGCAACCATCATCGAGACCAGTGTTCCAGAAGCCTCCGAACTGGCTGCTGCCGTGGAATTGCCGGAGAGCCTTCATATCGGACATGCGCGCGCTGATCGTCATAGCCTAGCGCAGGCCACACCGATCCCGGCCCCGCAGAACGCCGTTGATAGCCTGATCGCGGAGCCAGTGCTTCCGCGTAGCACCACCATTGATCGTACGGCACCCTCGGGAGGTGCCAGCGTTGAGCGCCACCATAGGCCCTCTTTGCAACTGGTGTACCTGCACGACCTGAAATTGCTTCACCCCAAGGAAATGTACGACCGCAGCCCGGAGATAGAACGGCTGACACGCGGTGTGGATGCGCGGTACAGCGGAGCCAATGACCAGCGCGATGCGCTTGGCGAGGAACGCCGGATGCACTACCTCGCCTTCATGGATGAGGCACTGGAGAAGTTCGTACGCAACGACCATCGCGGCTGCCTGGAGGAACTACGCTTCGTGCTTGGCCAGTACAAGAATGACGTGAACGCCTTGTTCTATGCCGGTCTCTGTTGCTACAACCTCGGTCTATATGAACGTGCAACGCGCTTCCTAGACCGTGCGCGTAACGACAGTTCCGGTGTGTTCGATGAAGAGGCCGATTGGTATCATGCACTGTCGTTGATGCGCAATGGCCAAAAGGAAGAGGCCCGCATCGAAATGGAGCGTATCGCAGGGACTGGTAGTTTTTACGCGGACCGCGCCAAAGAAGCGTTGGAGAAAAGAGCCATAGCCGACCGTTCCCTGGAATGAAGGCTCGGATAGCGGCGCATAGCGTGAGGGCGTCTACTTTCGCGCCCCATGGAACAACGGAATGACCTCTCACACATCGCCGGTGTTGCCGTAGAAGACCTGGCCGCTCTAGCCAGCACACCCGTCTACGTCTACGACCACGCGATCATCGCCCGGCAGGTACAGCGCTTGCAACGTGCGTTCTCAGGAACACCCACACGCTTCATGTACGCGTGCAAGGCGCTGCCGAACATGGCCATCATGAAGGTGATGCGCGAGCTTGGCACAGGATTGGACACCGTATCCATCGAGGAGGTGGAACTGGGTCTGCGAAACGGATTCGCGCCGGACGAGATCCTCTTCACGCCGAACATGGTGCCTTTCGAAGAGATCCAGAAGGCGGTATCACTGGGCGTACACATCAACATCGATTCCATACCGATGTTGGAGCGCTTCGGCGATGCTTACGGCAAGAGCACGCCGATCTTCCTGCGCATCAATCCGCATATCATGGCGGGTGGCAACGAGCGGATCAGCACCGGTCATATCGACTCCAAATTCGGCATCAGCATACACCAACTGCGGCATGTGGAGCGCATCGTGGCATCGCATGGTATCGCGGTGCATGGCTTGCATATGCACACGGGCAGCGACATCCTGGATGCCGATGTATTCCTGCGCGGTGCCGAACTCCTTCTGGATGCAGCCGGTCTCTTCCCATCACTACGGCACCTGGACCTTGGCAGTGGTTTCAAAGTAGCTTACAAGGAAGGCGACATCACCACGGACATCGAGGATCTCGGTGCGCGCATCACGGAAAGGATCCAACGTTTCAATGCCACCCGCAAAGAACCGGTGGAGATCTGGTTCGAGCCGGGCAAATTCCTAGTGAGCGAAGCAGGCACCTTGTTGGTGCGTGTGACCTTGTTGAAGCAGACCACGGCCACGGTCTTCGCTGGCGTGGACAGCGGATTGAACCATTTGATCCGCCCGATGATGTACGGCTCCTACCACCACA
>JAEYWT010000067.1 GCA_023428865.1 Bacteroidota bacterium
GGCCGCGCCGTTGAGCAGGGCAATGGTGTTGAGCACCGTGGTGCCGTTCAAGGCATCGGCGGCGTTGGTGGCCAATACCTCATTGATCATACGCTTGCGGGAAACACCCACCAGTACGGGAGCACCAAGCGCCTTCACCCGGCCTAGTTCGCGCAGCAAGGTGTAGTTGTGGTCAAGTTCCTTGCCGAAGCCGAAGCCGGGGTCTAGGATCACATCGCCGATACCGGCTTCATGGGCAGCCTTCAGTCGTTCGCTCAGGAAACGCGTTACTTCTGCAGCCACATCGGTATACGTAGGGGAGCGTTGCATGGTGGCTGGCGTACCCTGCATGTGCATGGCCACATACGGCACACCCAAACGGGCCACGGTGTAGAGCATCGCGGCATCGAGCAAGCCAGCACCGATATCGTTCACTAGGGAAGCACCGGCTGCCACGGCCTCACTGGCAACGACAGCTCGCCAGGTGTCCACGCTGATGAGCGCTTCTGGAAAACGCTGGCGGATAGCCTCGATCACCGGCAGCACGCGCGCAGATTCCAGTTCGGCGCTGCCTTCATCGCTGCCGGGGCGTGTGCTTTGGCCGCCGACATCGAGGATCGTGGCACCCTCGTTCAACATGCGTTCCGCCAGGTGTAAGGCGCCATCCACATCGGCCCGGCTCGCCGCATGGAACGAATCAGGTGTGGCATTGATGATACCCATCACCGTCGGTAGGGTGGTCGTCACCAACCGGTCTTTGATACGCCAGGTCTGTTGCACGGTACGAAGGTGCGAAGTGGATGCTTCACCGGCCAAGGGAAGTGGTGTTTGGTCGTTGATCCAGCGGTCAAACGCACCGAAGCGATACCTTCGCCCGCCGATGGAACGCACCCTTGCTCAGTACGACGCGGTCGTGGACGAATGCCTTTCGCTCTACGCCCAGAAGGCGCACGACTATGGCACGGCTTGGCGTATCCTGCGGGTGCCAAGCCTAACGGATCAGATCCTCATCAAAGCACAACGCATCCGCACCTTGCAGGAAGTAGGAGAGAGCAAGGTGGGCGAAGGCGTAAGACCTGAATTGATCGGCATCATAAATTACGCTGCCATGGCCTTGGTGCAAATGGAACGGGGTGTGGTGGATGCACCGGACATCGACGCCGCAACGGCCACCCAGGAAGTGCGTACACGGATCGAACAGGCCCGCGACCTCATGCAACGCAAGAACCACGACTATGGGGAAGCCTGGCGTAGTATGCGGGTGAGTTCGTTGGTGGATCTGATCCTGATGAAGCTCCTGCGTATCAAACAGATCGAAGACAACAAGGGGAACACCTTGGTAAGCGAAGGCATCGACGCCAACTTCTTGGACATTGTGAACTACGGAGTTTTCGCGATGATCCAGCTCGACGAGCCGCGCACGACGTGATCCTTCAGCTCTAGGCCCCTCCTCGCAGGCGAAGGGCCACTGACTTCGTCATCAACTTCCATTGGTTCATAACTCTGATCCCGATCAAGGCATCGCCTCTTGATCCTCGTGGATCGCGACCCTAGTTTCGCCTCCCCAACCGTCGGCTTACCACGACGCCCATGAGAACCTACATAACAGCCCTGCTGGCTGCCTGTGCGTTGTCGTGCACAGCGGCCGAACTACGCCTCCGTGGCGAAGTCACCGACCATGTCACACGACAACCATTGGGCGATGTGCTCGTGCGGGTCTATCGTAACGGGGAGAAGGAGCACAGCTTCAACACCGGGGTTGCGGGCAAATACAACATCAATTTGAAGCGGGGCGGCGAGTACGTGATCCGCTTCAGCCTGCCTGGGCACGTGACCAAATGTTATGCGGTGGATACGCGCGGTGCCTCTTGGGAAGGTGATACGCGTGAAGTGGCCGTTGATGTGGAAATGACCATGTTCGAGAAGATCGATGGCCTGGATCTCTCCTTCTTCGACCTGCCCATGGGTATGGCACGTTTCTGCCCCATGACCGGCATGTTGAAGTGGGACAAGGCCTACGAAGAGCGCATTTCTGCTGAAGTCGGTCGTCTGATGGCCGAGGTCCGCACCAGGCGCGAGGCCGCGCAGAACGTCTCTTCTGTGCTGGAGAACTGAGCGCTGTTCACGATCGGCATTTGCAAAACGCTTGTTAACGGGGCTTCCGTCGCTGGGCGCCTCTTCTACATTCGCACTCCACGGTCGGCGCACTAGCGTTGATCGTTCGTAAGCATGCGCATCCTTATCCTTTTCTCCCGGCTCTTCGTTGGCTCGCTCTTCATCGTTAGCGGCCTTATCAAAGCCAACGACCCGCTTGGCTTCTCGTACAAGTTGGAGGAGTACTTCGCCGAGAGTGCGCTCAACATGCCGTTCTTGGAGCCATTCTCCTTGTTCCTTGGGGCATTGGCGTGTATCGCCGAAGTGGTGTTGGGTTTCGCCGTCTTGTTCGGTGGAAGGATGAAGCTGGCCACTTGGGCCCTCTTGTTGCTCACCCTCTTCTTTGGATGGCTCACGGCCTACACCGCGACCTGCGACCCCAGTGATGTCTACACGGTAATGGTGAATGGCCAACAAGTGGAACGCGGTGTCACCTGTGTAACGGATTGCGGCTGCTTCGGCGATGCCATGAAAGGCTCCATCGGCCGAAGTCTTACACCATGGGAGAGCTTCAGCAAGGACATGGTGCTGCTGGTCTTCATCGTCCCGCTCTTCATCTTCCGCAAGCGCATCACGTGGAACACCTCCAGCGATGACAAGATCCTGCTGCCCATCGGCCTGCTCATGGTGGCGGTGTGGAGCTACATCTTCACGTGGTACGGTCCGGTATGGTTCACGGTGATCGGCTTTGCGGGTTACCTCGCCATCAAGCGCTTCATGGCTTCACCCAAGGCCGAGTGGGCCGCAGCCGGCTGGATCACCTTCATCGCCATCGTCTTCACCTGGTACAACTACGCCCACCTGCCCATGCGCGATTACCGTCCGTATGCCGTTGGTAAGAGCATCAGCGAACAGATGAAGAGCGCCAAGCCCCCGGTGAACCGCACCTTCGTGAGCTACCGCAACAAGACCACCGGAGAAGTGAAGGAGTACGATACCACCAAGCCCTATCCGTGGGATGATGACAACTTCGAGAACGTCCCGAACAGCACACGCATCGAAGTGATCGATCCCGGTGTGCCATCGCAAGTGCAGGACTTCCGCTTGAGCGATACCGATGGGAACGACATCACCCAGGGCGTCTTGGAAGAGACCTCGCCGGTATTGTTGGTGATGATGTACAACGTGGTAAAGATCGATAGGAGTTGCCTGCCGGCGAT
>JAEYWT010000089.1 GCA_023428865.1 Bacteroidota bacterium
ATCGAGCAGGCGAAACTGCAGCTCACGCGGGACCCACGTCCGTTGCCGACGATGGAGATAGACCCCAGTGTGACCGACCTCTTCGATTTCCGGTTCGAGCACTTCACCCTGAAGGGCTACGACCCACACCCGCATATCAAAGCCGCCGTTTCGGTATGATCGTTTCGGCCATAGCCGCGGTGGCGGAGAACGGTGTGATCGGCAGGAACGGTGACCTTCCGTGGCACCTGCCCGACGACCTGAAGTACTTCCAGCGCATCACGAAGGGGCACCAGGTGATCACCGGTCGCAAGAACTACGAGAGCATTCCGGAGAAATACCGTCCGCTGAAAGACCGCATGAACATCGTGGTCTCACGCAATGTGGAATACGAGGCCCCTGGCGCGTTGGTGGTGGATTCGCTCGCAGCCGGACTGGAGATCGCCCAACGTGCCAACGAGGTGGAAGCCTTCATCATCGGCGGTGGGCAGATCTATCGCGAAGCGCTCACCATGCGTTTGGTGGACCAGCTCTACCTGACCATTGTACACAGCGCGGTAGAAGGCGACACGCACTTTCCACCGCTTGATCCCGGGGAATGGGAAGAAGTAGAGCGTACCCGGCACGAGGCCGATGAGCGACATGCCCATGCCTTCAGTTTCGTGGTGCTGCGCCGGGTGGGCTGAACACCGTACATCCTTGCTGCCAGTGAGGCGCCTCTCGCCCCTTACCACTCCTGGAAGGCTTATGGATCGTGGGCAGCAGACCGTTTCGGGGCCGAACCGTTCATCCCACCCCTTGCCGCCCATCACCTTTCCGTTGCCGGGCAGCGTTACCGGGGTCTAGCTTCGTCATGCTTCTGCGGTAGACCGTGCGCAACAACGGAACATCGCGATGCAACGAACGGCCTCGCCACCTTTTCGCATCGGGGGCGGGGCCGTTCAACAACCGGAGATGAACTATTTCCAGCGTGTCCCCATCCGCTACCGCACCATCCTGATCACGGCGGGTGTGCTGGCCACGCTCTTCCTCTTCCAGGCCTACATGCACCACTATGTGTATTCGGACCTGAAGAACATGGCCGAGTTCAACTGGTGGCGCGAGGCACCGGTGCCCTATCTCAATTTCCTTTTCTGGGCACTGCTCTGTCCGTTGGTCTATTCCATCCTTATGCGCTGGCCCTTTCAGGAGCGGCCTGTGCTGCGCACCATCTTCATCCATATCGGCTTCAGCCTACTGATCGCGACCCTGCACGAAGTGATGACCTCGGCCATCTACTACGGCATCCTCCAACGCATCGGCGACTTCGACTTCACCGACCCGGCCAACCGCAGCTGGGCCTACAGTGCATTGGCACCGGCCATCTTCTCGCGCACCATGGAGTACTGGGTGCTCATGGGCGTGTTGATCGCCCTCGAGAACGTACGCCTGCAACGTGTGGAGCATGAACAACTGCTGCAACTGAAGAGCGAACTGCAGATCACACAACTGAACGCGTTGAAGAAACAACTGCAGCCGCACTTCCTGTTCAATACGTTGAACGGAGTGAGTGCGCTGGTGGTGAAGGACCCCGATGGTGCCAGACGGATGATCGGAAGGTTGGGGCACCTACTCCGTGTTTCGTTGGATAGTGAGCAACAACACAAGGTGCAGTTGACCGAAGAGGTGGAGCATGTGGGCAACTATTTGGGGATAGAGGCCGTCCGATTCCGAGACCGGCTTTCGGTGGAATTCGATGTGCCGGAAGACCTCGGGCCTGTCATGGTGCCATCGATGATTCTTCAACCCTTGGCGGAGAATGCCATCAAGCATGGCCTGGACACGCAGGACGAAAGTGTGATGATCTCCGTGCTCGCCCGCCGCACGAACGGTTCACTTATCCTGAGCGTGGTGGACAATGGGCGCGGCTGTCGTGATGTACAACACGCACTTGCCCGCGGAGGCATCGGCCTACAGAATGTTCGCGAACGCTTGCGCACGCTCTACGGGGATCGCGCCAGCATGAATGCCACTTCACCGCAGGCCGGTGGATTCCGAGTAGATCTTTCCATTCCATACGAACAAGGAACCATAACAGATGAAACGCACGCGCATCATCGTCGTTGATGACGAACCAGACGCACGGGAACGGTTGGTGGAACTGATCGCTCAAGACCCGACCCTGGAGGTGGTGACCGAGTGTCGCAACGGTGAAGATGCGGTACAGGCCATCATCAAACACAAGCCGGACATGGTCCTGCTGGATGTACAGATGCCGGTGATGAACGGCTTCGATGTCGTGCGGCGTATCGGACCATCACGGATGCCGCTCACCATCTTCGTTACCGCCTACGACAAATTCGCATTGAAGGCGTTCGAGGTGAACGCGGTGGACTACCTGTTGAAGCCCTACGATGACACCCGCTTCCACGCTGCAATAGCTAAAGCCAAGAAGTTGGCGGCCATGAGCACGAACGATAAGCTGACCGGACGATTGATGGACCTGGTACGGGGGCACATGCACGAGCAGAACGAATTCACTGAATCGTTCACCATACGCGACAAGGGGCGTGACCAAGTGGTGCACGTGGACGATGTGATCTTCCTGCGTGCTGAGGGGAATTACCTGAAATTGGTACTGAACGACCGCAGCTTCCTGTACCGCATGACGATGAATGCTGTGGAGACCGAACTGGATCCCGCTCGATTCCTGCGCATCCACCGTAGCTACATCGTGAACACCTTGCATATCCGCAACACACGATACAGCGGCAACAACGAGTTCATCTTCACCATGGCGAACGGTGAGCGCATCGTGAGCGGCCGCAGCTACAAAGAGCAGATCGCGTTGAACCTTACCCGTTCGGAAGCCACCACCTGAGTGAACGACGGCTTCTTGGGTCCACGATCGTCGTGTTCGACCAGCTTTCCGTACCTGGATAGCCGAAAATCCACCCCGTAATCCACCGACCATCCCGTCCTAGGGGGAGCCACGCAACCCTCCCGGTACTTTGATCAACGATCCCGGCCAGCTCTGGTGAGCCTGGTCAGGATCCGAAGTATCGCATGCAAAGGGAAGCCACAGAGGCGGTCCAGGACCGGATAGATGAGTTGGACGTAGTACATTGGCGCTACGTAACAGCGCTCCATGAGGATGAGGCAGCGGACCCCTCCGACGCCCCCCCACCCGCGTGGAGCACCCGACCAGGAATGATGTTGCTTGCGGCCATCCGCTCCTACTTCGGCAATGCTCCGGTTCCCATGCGAACGGTGCTGTTAGCTGCTGGTTTGTTATCGAGCTTGTTCGTCTTCACCTCCTTCATCGGTCGCACGCAACTTGGGCTTGCCCCGGATCGCTTCGACTGGTGGATGCAGGCACCGATCCCTTTCTTGAACTTCTTCACCTGGGCGCTTTTCCTGCCCCTGGTACACATCTGGTCCAAGAAATGGCCGTTGAAAGCCCGGCCCATCTGGAAGCCCATCGCGATCCATTTCCTGCTCGGATTGCTGCTCTGCTCCGTTCACGAG
>JAEYWT010000040.1 GCA_023428865.1 Bacteroidota bacterium
GTGTCTTCGATCAACAGACCATGAACATCCGGAAAGTGCCGCACGGCCACCATGGCTTCCACGCGGCTCCGTTTGCTGTAGCTGAAGCAGAGCAACAACAGGGCGATGGTGTTGATCGACCACGTGAAGTAGAGCGTGCAACGCCAGAGCCGTTTCCGTTGTGTCCACCACGCACTCGCCATGCGCCACTGCTCCCAAGTGCCATAGCCGAGAACGAAGAAGAGCGGTACTATGGGCAGCAGGAAACGCTCCTGTTTGTTCGGGAAGTAGGAGTGTATGGACAGAAAGATCAGCACAGGTAGCCAGATCAACAGTGGCGCGCTGCGGCGGAAGAACCCGAAGAACACGGCCATACTGAACCAAGGGATGAAGATCCCCAGCAACAACAATAGGTAGTTGTACCATGGCTGATCGAAATAGGTGGTGGTGTTGGCCATGTTGTACAACACATACTCGGTGATCTCCGCGAACGGTCTTCCCCAGAGGAAGAGGTCTACCGCGGATTGGATCACCAGCAAGGGCAGCGCCACCCCAAGGCCATAGACCAAGGCTTGTGGTACTCGGCGTTGCAGGAGGAAGGCCAGGCCAGGACCGGCGGCGAAGAAGAGTGTTTGGAAACGCACGTTCACCGCCAGGCCGATCCAGATACCGGCGATCAGCGCATGTCGCAGCGTGGTGCGCTCGTTGGGTCGTACGAACTGCCAGCAACCAAGCATCAAGAAGGGGATGCAGGCCACTTCCACCAGGTTGCGCACACTGAGGAAGGGCATGAAATAGAACAGTGCCAGAAAGAGACCGGCACGCCAGGCGATGCGCTCATCGGAAAGCCGCAGTGCTATGCGGTAGCCCATCCGGACCACCACTAAGCTCCATAGTGCATGCAGCAGTCGCACCACCATCATCATGGCTTTCGGCTCGCCTATACCGATGGTCTTCAGCCCCGCGAAGAGCAGGTAGTGCAGGCCTACATAGAAGAAACTGTGTCCGCTGGGCCGCGGGTCGCTGCCTTGGTTCCACGGAAGCCAGTTGTTGTAGTCGAAGCCATCGGCCCAGCTTCCAGCCGCCTCGATCACCAGGAAATGATCGTCGTGTGCGAAGTAACCCTGGCTGAAGAACGCCGCCACGAGCCTCGGCACCAGTGCGATCAGGGTCAATGCCAACAAGGGCCGATCGACCGGTTGGCCAAAGAAGTGGAAACGGGAACCTGTGCTCACTCTGCGAAGATGCACCAGCGGCCTGCTACTTTTGCACTCCTTCCTCATCCCCATGAACATCGTAGTCCTCTCGCGGGACACCAAATTGTACTCCACCAAGCGGTTGGTAGAGGCCATCACCTCACGTGGCCACAACGCCCGTGTGGTCAACCACGTCAAGTGCGACATCCTCATCGAGAAGAAGAACCCGCAGATCCTTTACGCGGGCCAGCCTTTGGTGGATGTGGATGCGATCATTCCCAGGATCGGTGCCAGCGTTACCTTTTATGGAACGGCGGTCGTGCGCCAGTTCGAAATGATGAAGGTGTTCACCACCACCGAGAGCCAGGCGTTGGTGCGCAGCCGCGACAAGTTGCGCAGCATGCAGATCCTAACGCGGAGTGGCGTGGGTATCCCCAAAACGGTGTTCACCAACTATAGTAAGGATGTAGGCAGCATCGTTGACAATGTGGGTGGTGCGCCGTGCATCATCAAACTTTTAGAAGGCACGCAAGGCCTTGGTGTCGTTCTTGCTGAAACAAAGAAAGCCGCTGTTGCGGTTTGCGAATCGTTCAACAGCCTCAAGGCGCGTGTCATCGTGCAGGAGTTCATCAAGGAAAGTCGTGGTGTGGATATCCGTGCATTCGTGGTGGATGGCCGCGTGGTGGGCGCCATGAAGCGCACCGGCAAGGAGGGCGAGTTTCGCAGCAACCTGCATCGTGGTGGCACTGCGGAGCTGATCGATCTTACACACGAGGAAGAGGTCACAGCCATCAAAGCAGCGAAGGCTTTGGGCTTGCACGTTGCCGGTGTGGATATGCTACAGAGCGATCGCGGTCCGCTGGTGATCGAGGTGAACAGCTCGCCAGGCCTGGAGGGCATTGAAGGCGCGACCGGTCAGGACATCGCCGGTGAGATCGTGAAGTTCATCGAACGGAACGTCTGAGGGCCTTACTTCCAGAACTCCGCCATGGTGACACGCTTATGCGTAAGCCGGGTGACGAAGAAGAACTGATACAGTTCGTGCAACCACACGCGCCGTCCGATGCGTGTGTACCACCTCATAGCGCTTCGCAACCGCGCTTCCCGATGGAAGAACAGACGTGCTAGAGCCTTCGGTCGGGTCTGCATGATCACTTCGATGGCCTTCACACAGAGGATCACCATCCATGGTTTCAGGTTCACCGTGCGCAACACTTGGTGTTTGTAGTCCCACTTCCGTTGGTTGGTGAGGATGATCTCCTTGTCCTTCACCTCCTCGAAATATGGTGTCCATTTGTGTGGCGTGGCATACAGCAGTTGCACCTGGTCGGGGTCGTAGGATAAGAGTTGGCGCAGGCTGTTGTATAGGTCTCGAAAGGTCTCTTCGCCGAAGCCGAACACGTAGGTGGCCATGGAAAGGATGCCGTGTTCGCGAAGAAGTTGAATGGCCTCTTTGTCCTTGGAAATGGCGCCGGCTTTCTTGATGCGTTCGAGAATGGCTGCATCGTAGTTCTCGATGCCTAGGAGGAAGCGCTCGAAACCAGCCTTTTTGTAGAGATGAAGGAAGTCCGCATCGCGAACGATGTTATCTGCGCGTATGCTGCCCACGAGTATAAGGCCTAGGTCCTTCGCGATGAGCGCCTCAAGGAAGGCTTTCCAGGCGCGCGGGTTCGAGGACGGGTTCTCATCGGCGAAGTTGATCACCTCGATACCGTACGTGCGGTGCAGCATCTCGATCTCATCGGCCAGCTTCTGCGGATCGCGGTGCCGCCATTTCTTCCAGAAGAGACTTTGCCCGCAGTAGGTACACGGGTAGGGGCAGCCGCGCGAGAACTGGATCACCACGGCTTTACGTTGGCCCCAATACGTGTAATGGTAGTTGCCCATCAACTCCCAACCGATCCGGTAGCGGTCCAGATCCTGAAGTGTTGGAGCTGGGGCAGTGCGGTATGGAACGCCGTTGTTTCGCGTGGCGATACCATTTATCGTTCCCAGATCATCACCTTCTTCCAAGGCGTGCATCAACTGGATCACCACTTCTTCGCCTTCGCCACTTACCACATGATCGATGGCTGGGTTGTCGGCCAAGATCTGTTCCCAATGGTAGGTGGGGAAAACACCACCGATGATCACCGTGGTCGGTGGCCTTCGCTCCTTGGTCAGAGCCGCGATGGTATTGATGATCGGTTGCGCCGAGGTGGATCCCGAGTGTCCCATCAGCACAGCATCCGGGCTGCGTGCCAAGACCTCCTCGATGATCCGGTCGAAGGAGAGTGTTGCGTGGTCCGCATCTAACAGTTCAACCTGGTGTCCGGCATCGATCAATGGGCCGCCAATGCTCAAAAGCCCAAGTGGTGGCAGGTGTTCGCCGGCCATGCGACTGCCGATGCTTTCGTGGGGTGGGTTGATC
>JAEYWT010000147.1 GCA_023428865.1 Bacteroidota bacterium
CCACCAGCCTGGCACGCACATCATCCAGATCGAAGATCTCTGTGCGTTGCTCATCCACCGACGTGCGCTTCTTCACACCGGGCTGCTTCTCCAGTTCGTAGTAATCGCAAAGGCCTGCTTCGTTCAGCAGGTCGTATACCACCTCGCACCCGTGGCAACAGAAGTCCTTGTCATCGTGTTTCCGGTGTTCCTCGGCGCAGGTGTCGCCACAATGGAAGCAGGTGACGGCGGTCAGTTGCTCGGCTTTCATGGTGCAAAGAGCGACGATCGTGCGGGTAGTGGAACTGACGGATGTCAGGCACCAGAACGAGCGAAGCGGCACAAAGCCGCTTCAGTTGGTGACCCCACCAGGAGTCGAACCTGGATCAAGAGTTTAGGAAACTCCTATTCTATCCATTGAACTATGGAGTCGGGATAGCGGGCGCAAAAGTAGTTGTATCCATCTTTCTACGCCTCGAAGGCCTAGCGCACCTCACTACCAGGCTGGACCATCACATCGGGGCGTACGAAATGCAGCACACCCTCCGCATCCTCGGCCATCAACACCATGCCCTGGCTTTCCACGCCCCGCATCTTCCGAGGTTCAAGGTTGGCCAGGAAAAGCACCTGCTGTCCCGGTAAGCTGGCTGGGTCAAAGTGCATGGCGATACCGCTTACCACCGTGCGCGGCTGTGCTTCGCCGATGTCTATGGTGAGCTTCAACAGCTTATCGGCCTTCTCAACCTTCTCCGCGGTCACGATGGTACCGGTGCGCAGATCGAGCTTCGCGAAATCATCAAAGGAGATGTTGGGTTTCGCTACCTTCTCCACAGCGGGCTTAGCGGGTGCCGCTACCGGCGCCGGCTGCGCCGCATGCAGGCGTTCCACCTCGGCGACAATGGCCGCATCGTCGATCGGTTTGAAGAGGTGCTCAGGTTTGCCCAAAGAAGCACCCGGCACGATAAGGCCGGAACGCAAGGCATCATCCCACTTCATGGGCCCGATCCCGAGCATGCGCCGCAGTTTTTCCGCAGTGAACGGCAGGAACGGATCCAGCAACACGCTCAACGCAGCTGTGATCCGCAAGCTGTTGAAGAGGATGGTGCGCACGCGGGCAGGATCGGTCTTCTCCAATTTCCATGGCTCGGTCTCCGTAAGGTACTTGTTGCCCAGGCGTGCGGCGTGCATAGCGCTGGCCATGGCCTCCCGGAAACGGAACCGGTCCACTTCATCGGCCACTTTCGCAGGCAGGGTGTTCAACTCGGCCCACAACAAGACATCCTGCTCATTGCCATCTGTCGGATCAGGCACCTTGCCATCGTAATACTTGTGGCACAGTACGAACACGCGCTGCACGAAGTTCCCCAGGATACTTACGAGTTCGTTGTTGTTCTTGTCCTGGAAGTCCTTCCATGTGAACTCGCTGTCCTTGAACTCGGGCAGGATGCTCGCGAGTGCGTAGCGCAATTCATCTTGGCGGCCGGGCCACCGTTCGATGTATTCGTGCAACCACACCGCCCAGTTGCGGCTGGTGCTCAGCTTCTGTCCTTCGAGGTTGAGGAACTCGTTGGCCGGCACGTTCTGCGGTAGGATGAAACCACCGTGCATCTTCAGCAGTATCGGGAAGATGATACAGTGGAACACGATGTTATCCTTGCCGATGAAGTGGAGCAGGCGCGTATCGTCGGCCTTCCACCACTTCTCCCAATCGGTGCCTTTATCCTTCGCCCATTGTTTTGTTGCCGTGATGTAACCGATGGGTGCATCCAACCACACATAGAGCACTTTGCCTTCGGCGTTGGGCAGCGGCACCGGCACGCCCCAATCGAGATCGCGTGTCATCGCGCGCGGGCGCAGACCATCCTTCAGCCAGCTGTTGCATTGGCCTAGCACCTGCGGTTTCCATTCACTGGCATCATGCTGTTGCACACCGTCCAGCTCTCCGGTATTGATCCACTTGTCCACCCATTCCTGCGCGCGGTCCATGGGCAGGTACCAATGTTTGGTGGACTTCAGAACAGGTGTGATCCCGCTAAGGGTACTGCGCACATCCTTCAGCTCCTTCGGGCTAAGGGCAGTGCCGCACTTCTCGCATTGATCGCCATAGGCTTCGGTATTGCCGCACACCGGGCAAGTGCCTTTGATGTAACGATCGGCGAGGAACTGCTTGGCTTCCTCATCGAAGTACTGCAACTCTTCCTGTTCCGTGAATGCCCCGTTCTTATCCAACTGTAGGAAGAAATCCTGGCTGGTCTGCTTGTGCAGTTCGGCGCTGGTGCGGTGGTAGATATCGAAGTGGATGCCGAAGTCCGTGAAGGCCTGGCCCATCATCGCATGGTACTTGTCCACAATGGCCTTCGGGGTAGTGCCATCCTTCATGGCGCGGATGGTGATGGCGGCACCATGCTCATCGCTGCCACATACGAAGAGCACCTCCTTTCCACGGGCGCGCAAACAGCGCACGTAGATATCAGAGGGCAGGTAGGCGCCGGCGATGTGGCCGATGTGCAACGGCCCATTGGCATAAGGCAGGGCGGCGGTAACGGTGGTGCGTGCGGGTTCCTTCACGGGGTTCGGCTTCGGCCCGCGAAAGTACCGAAGTAGCCTATAGCGCGGCTCTGGCACTAGAATTGGGATGACCGGGTAACTTTCCACGGCCACCTGCCGTCCCACACCAAAACCAACCCTTGTATGCTCTCTAGGACCGCTCCTTTCCTAATTGCGCTTGTTGCAGGCGTAACGCTAGCCACACCAGAAACACAGGCCCAGGCCTTTACCGAAGGCTCCAACAACATTTCCATTGGCTATGGCGGTGTCACCTTCCTAGGCGCGATCAGCCGCAACTTCGATACCTACACCGATGTGAACTACACCGGCTTAGGGCCGCTCTATTTCAAGTACGAGCGCGGCGTTTCGGAGAATATCGGCTTGGGCATAAGCTTCGCTTACGCAACCAACGAATGGGTCTACAAGTATCAAATACTAGATGAGTCATACACCGAGACCACCAGCCGCTCCACCTACAGCATCCTGGCACGATTCAACTACCACATCGGCGACAGTGATAAGTTCGACCCCTACATCGGGTTCGGCTTAGGCTATCGCGATGCGAAATGGACCTCCCAGAGCAGCGGTTCTACCAATAGTGGTGTGGAGTTGAAATCGGTGATGCCCTTCGGCATGGACCTCACCTTCGGAGCGCGCTACTTCTTCACTGACAATATCGGTTTGTATGCTGAAGTCGGCGCCGCAAAATCCGTGGTACAGGGCGGTCTGGCCCTTAAATTCTGACATGGATCGGCGGTGTTAGCCGCATGATCACCAACTTGGACGCGGTATCGGTGGAGGCCCCATCGGTACCGCGTTCTGCATGCATAGCATTTACCCACCTCCCCTCCGCCCCGGCGACACCATCGCTCTAGTTCCCACTGCCCGCGCGATCTCCATGGAAGAGCTGCGCGACGGCCTGGTCCTAGCCGAAAGCTGGGGACTGAACGTAAGGCTGGGCGCGGGGATCGGCCGCAAACACTTCCAACAGGCCGGCACCAGTGCTGAGCGCACTGCGGATCTGCAAGCCGCCATCAACGACCCGGCTGTGCGGGCCATCTGGTGTGCGCGCGGCGGTTATGGTACGGTCCACCTGCTTGAGCAGCTCGATCTTTCACCCTTGCAGAAGGATCCCAAATGGATCATCGGGTTCAGCGATATCACCGTGCTGCACAATGCGTTGGCCAGGATGGACGTGGCATCGTTGCATGCGCAAATGCCGTTCAACATTGTCAGTAAGAGCGCGGCGTGCAAAGAGAGCTTACGCATGGCGCTCTTCGGCGAAGCGTATGGCATCGTCGGAACTATAGCCGAGCAGCCATTGGGTAGTACAACACCACGAATAGGCTCGTGCACAGCTCCTGTCATAGGCGGCAACCTCAGCATACTCTACGCCCTGCGGGGCACACCGTTCGATATCGACCCGGCGAGGAAGATCCTCTTCTTGGAAGACCTGGACGAACTACGCTACCATGCCGACCGGATGATCCAGAACCTGAAGTTGGGCGGCTGGTTCCAAGACCTTGCTGGCCTTATCGTAGGGGGCATGACCGACATGCGCGACAAGAACCCCGAAGACCCCTTCGGAAAAGAAGTGGAGCAGATGATCGCCGAGGCTGTAGCGCCGTACGAATACCCGGTCTGCTATGGTTTTCCAGCAGGCCACATCGACGATAACCGAGCGCTGGTCATGGGTACGAATGCAAAGCTCAGCGTTACCGCGAACGGCACAACGCTGAGCTTCGGTGGTGCTATGGGATGAACGTGGACCCGATCCGTCCACCGCTTCAAGCCTTCATTCAATTCCGCTCGAACTTGTTGAAGCCTGCGGGGATCTCGAACAGGCTTGTCTTCTGCGCTCCCTTGGTCACCTGCTTCACTTCCAAACGGCTCACTTCCGCACCGTCCAGCTTCTGTTCGATGCCAAGCATGGGGAACACGCCTTTATTATCCTTGATCTGCAGGAAGAACACGGCCTGTTCATCCTTCCGGTTCAACGTTTCCAGCAGGGGCACGAAGAAGGTGAACTCATCGGCCGCCACCCAGTAGGTTAGTATGCGATCCTCCTTGGGGCTCTTCACCACCCATTTCTCGCATTTGTATCCGGCCATGTCCTTCATCTCCGAGGTCTTTTGCACGGTGGTCTCCACATCCTTGGGCAGCCGCATGTTCGGCACATCCATGTAGAGCTTGCGTTCGGGGCTGATGGCGGTAACGGACTTGTCGCGTGTATCCACCAGCATGATGCCCTGCACCTCCCCCTTGGCGCTTATCTCTTCGATCCGGATACGATCGCCCTTCACGTGATACTTGTAGTTGGTCACCACCGGGCCAGTGGTCTTGCTGAACTCGACCACCCCTTCGAAGGATTGGGCCGTAGAGGTGGAAGCAAGTAGCAGAAGGGTCGTTCCTGCTAGGAGGAGCTTGCGGAAGATGGCGTGCATGGTTGGAGTCGGTTCCGTCCGAGGCGCGATCGTATTCGCGTCTGAACGTGATATGGGCGGAAGAATCCTCAATTTTAGACCTTCAACGGGGTGTTCCGATCGTTTGTTACGCCAAGTTGCTACCACATGGCACAGCATAACGAAACAGGTTCCTTAGGAGAGCAATACGCGTGCCGCTTCCTCGAAGAGCTTGGCTACGAGCTGGTTGAGCGAAACTGGCGTTTCGGCAAAGACGAACTCGACATCATCATGCGCACAGCCCGCGAGCTGATCATCGTAGAGGTGAAGACCCGCGCCAGCAACACCCATGGCGAGCCCGAAGAAGCTGTGAAGAAAGGTAAGCGCAGCACCATGATCCGTGGCGCCAATGCATACGTTCAGCAAACTGGGTGCGAACTTGCGCTCCGTTTCGACATCGTAAGCGTGATCCTGCACCCTTCCGGCAAGCCGTACATACACCACATCCCCGACGCCTTCTACCCGACCATCCATGAGCGACCGTTCAAATAGCCGCCGCCCGAAAGGGGGCCGTACCTCCCGCCCCAGCGGCCCACGACCAACGGGGGGCGCACGCCGTTCATCAAGCGCCGATCCGCGCGAACGACGCCCACGACCCGAGGAGGAGGAAGAGCGTCCGCGGCACGCCGGTACTCGGCCACAAGGTGGTGTAAGGCCCGGCAGGTTCAACAACGAACGCCCGTCGCGTCCAAGCTTCAACAACGACGATCGTGCAGGCGAACGGAGCGAACGACCGCGTGGCACCCGCAGCGAACGGCCCCAAGAAAGTGGTCGTGGCGGTCGGTTCCACAGCGAACGCCCCACCCGTGCCGGCGCTCCACACATCGATCGCGACGAACGCCCACGCAGCCCCCGGGGAGAACGTCCCGCGAAGCCAAGCGCAAGTCGAGCAGCAAGCGCGGCTCGCCCCCAACGCGCTGCCGCACGGTACGGTGAAGACCGCCCCACGAGCAAACGTGCGGGCAAGCGACCACCGAAAGCCATCCGCGAAGGCGGCAGCATGGATGCACCTCGGCAGGAACGTGGCTACCGCGAACGCGATGCCAGCACCAAACGCTTTGTTGGCCGCGGACCCGACCGTACGAGCAAGCGTGGCAAAAAAGCGGAAGAAGGCTTGGGCGATGGCCGCATTCGCCTGAACCGCTACTTGAGCAATGCCGGTGTAGCCAGCCGACGCGAAGCGGATGACCTGATCCAGGCCGGTGTGGTAACGGTGAACGGAAAGATCGTGACCGAATTGGGTACCAAAGTGGGACCCGGCGATGTGATCCATTACGGCGGACAGAAACTGAGCACCGAGAAGAAACGCTACGTGCTCCTGAATAAACCGAAGGACTTCATCACCACCACTGATGATCCGCGTGACCGCCGCACAGTAATGGCCTTGATCGATGATGCATGCACCGAACGGCTCTACCCCGTTGGCCGCTTGGACCGCCACACCACCGGTGTATTGCTCATGACCAACGACGGCGACCTAGCCAAGAAGCTCACGCACCCGAGCCATGGCGCGGAGAAGATCTACCACGCCACCTTGGACAAGTCCCTCACCAAAGCCGATCTGGAGAAACTGGTGGCCGGGGTGGAACTGGAAGATGGCCTGGCCGTTGCCGACGAAGCCAGCTACGTGGCCAACGGCAGCAAGAAAGAGGTGGGTCTGAAGATCCACATGGGACGCAACCGCGTGGTGCGCCGCATGTTCGCCGCCCTGGGGTACGAGGTGGTGAAGCTGGATCGGGTGGTCTTCGCCGGCCTTACCAAAAAGGACCTGCCCCGTGGCAAATGGCGCCATCTCTCGGAAAAAGAGGTGCTGTTCCTGAGCAAACGGAAGTAGGACGGTAGTAGGCAGTTCGTAGTTCGCAGCAGACAGTGGTGGATCTGCTGCCAACTACCTGCTTCGAACTGTTCATCCGATCACGCCAGGCTTGGTGCGAATAACATCGCCCTGTGAACGAACTGCACGGATCTTGCCGTTAGTGGTTCATGGGCCGGGGTACCTTTCGCACTTTCCCGATGATGCGTATCGCCCGCAACGTACTTCTTGCGCTGGCCGCCCTGTTCGTGCTGGGGTTCGGCACCTTGGTGGTGCTGGCCAACGTGTACGAAGTAGAGGTGAAGCAGAAGCTCATCGGTGCCCTCAACGCCCAGTTGAACGCACCGGTGAGCGTAAGCGGCATGGACCTCACCCTCATCGCGCGCTTCCCGCAGGCCAGCATGCGGTTGAACGATGTGCTGGCACACGAGGTGCGCACGGATGATGCACCAGCCGATACCCTGCTCTACGCCCGCGAGCTCTTCCTCGAATTCAGCCTGTGGGACATGTTCACCGGCAACTACGCCGTGCAGAAGGTACACGGTGTGGGCACCAAGCTCTACCCCGGATTGGACCGCAACGGCAACGAGAACTACATCGTTTGGAAGACGGACAGTAGTTCCACCGGGTTTGCAGCCATCGACCTCAAGAAAGTAAGCTTCGAAGGACTCGACCTGCGTTTCCGCGATGACCGGTCGGCGCTGGCCATCACCGCAAGCAGCAAGACCTTGGCCCTGAGCGGGCGTTTCGCCGAAGACCTCAACACCCTCAGCCTGAACGGCGACCTGCATCTGCTCAACTGGGCGAATGGAAAGGATCTCGTGCTCAGCGACCGCCAAGCTTACTTGCGCCTCGCCATGGAATTCGGTGGGGCCGATGCACTCTTCCGCATAACCAAAGGCGAATTGAGCAGCGGTGCCGTGCCCTTGGAAGTGACCCTGGCTGTGACCCATAGTACCAAGGGCGATGAGTTGGACCTGCGTGCCAATGGCCTTGGCTTGGAGCTGGCCGATGTGGTGCGCCTCTTACCCGAAAGCCTAACCAAGGGCTTGGAGCGCTACACCATGAAGGGTGAAGTGGACCTGGCCGTACACTACGCGGGGCCGCTCAGTAGTCCCTCGCTCAGCGTTGGCGCCAAGCTGGTCAAAGGCAAACTGAAGGAACAGCGCAGTGGCACCTCCTTCACCGATGTGTTCGGCGAATTGGCATTGGACCTTACCCCGAAAGGCACACCACAGAAACTGGTGGTGAAGAACTTCTCGGCGAAGAGCGGCAACGGCAGCATCAGCGGCAACTGGCAGAGCAACGGCTTGGCCAACGCCACAGTGAAAGCCGATCTGAAAGCCGATATCGCCTTGGCGGAACTGCTCCGGTTCGCGCAAGTGGACACCTTGGAACAGGTGAGCGGTCGCTTGAAGGCCGACCTCAACGTGAAGGGGAAACTGCGCGACATCGCAGATATACAGCCCAAAGACCTGCGCGCGCTCACCATCACCGGCACGCTCGCTTCTCGCGATGCCACATTGAAGATGAAAGGCGTGCGGCACCGGGTGGAGCACCTCGACGCCGACCTCTCCATCCACGGCAACGACGCCACTGTACAAGGCCTGAAAGCCCAGTTCCAAGGGAACGCGCTGGTACTGAACGGCACACTCCGCAACCTAGTGCCCTTTGTCCTTTTTGATGACCAACGGCTCGTGGTGGAAGCCAAAGGCAGCTCGCCAAGGATCGATATGGCAGCGCTGGTAAGCAGCGAGGGCGCCAACCCTTCCACGAAGGACTATCGCCTTACCCTACCCTCTTCCATCGAACTGGACCTACAGGCCCGTGTGGATGAACTGGTCTTCGAAGAATTCAAGGCCACTGGCATCACCGGTACGGTAACCATGCGCAACAAGGTGCTGCGTGTTTCGCCCATGAGTTTCGCCACCGCCAGTGGCCATGTCACCGGCGGATTGGAGTTGGATGCGCGTGATGCAACCCGGCACTACCCGCTCGCCATCAACGCCAGCTTGGAGGGCATAGAGCTACAGCAGCTCTTCCGCGAGTTCCAGGATTTCGGTCAGGACTTCATCGGGCACAGGCACATCAGCGGCCGCACCAAAGCGCAAGTGGCATTCAACGCACCGCTTTCACCGGATATGAAACTGGACATGGACCGCTTGGTTTGTGTGATCGACATCGGCGTGGACAACGGCGCCATCAAGGGTCACGGACCACTATTGGAAGTGGCCGATCACCTGCAGAAGAACAAACTCGTTGCCCCTTTCGTGGATGTGCCTGAACTGCGCAAGCGCCTTGGTGACATCCGCTTTGCCCGGTTGGAGAACCAGATCCAGATCCGCAACGGAGCAGTGCATGTGCCGCAGATGCTGGTGAGCAGTTCCGTAATGGACATTGAACTGAGCGGTACACATTGGTTCGATGATCGGATCGACCACCACTTGAACTTCCGGCTGAGCGACCTCTTCCGCAAGGGGAACGTGAACGACGAATTCGGTCCAGTTGTGGACGATGGCACCGGCATGCGGATCTTCCTGCACATGTATGGCACAGCCAGCGACCCCCGGTTCGGTAACGATGGTGCCATGGCCGCAGCAAAACGCAAGAAACAGTTCCAAGAGGAGAAGCAGGAACTGAAACAGATCCTGCGCGAAGAGCTGGGGCTCTTCAAAGGGAAGACACAGCCGCCCACCGCCACCACGAACTCCACACCGGCACCGCAGTTCCAAGTGATCCAGAACGACACCGCCCCCACCGCTGGCGCACAAACCGGACCACAGCGGCCGCGCAAAGGCCTCAGCAGGCTGATGAAAGACCAGCAGGAGGAGGAAGAAGTGATCTTCGAGGTGGACTGAAGGACACTTGGAAGTTGCTCACTTCCATGTCGCTCAAGCATTCCCCGCAATAGGTTCGGCCACTCTTCCGAACTTCACGCCCCGCATGGACCTGTACTCCCGCAAACAACGTTGGAAGCTCGTGCTCGCCGTGGTGGCGATGCTCATCGTGGGCGCATCGTTGTGGTACAGCAACACCATCGTGGAGCGCATTCGGGCCGAAGAGCGGCGTAAGGTGGAGCTCTGGGCCGAAGCGGTGAAGAACCGTGCGGAGCTGGTCAACTACACCGAGAAGCTCTTCGATCGCCTGCGCGAAGAAGAACGGAAGAAAGTACAGCTCTTCGCGGATGCCATGCAGCGCATGGGCAGCAGCGATGACACTGACTTCTCCTTCTACCTGCGGGTGGTGAGCGACAACACCACCGTGCCTGTGGTGATCACCGACGAGAAGGGCAACAAGCGCTTCGATCGCAACATGGATAGTTCCGTAGTGAACCATCCTGAACGCCTTGCTGCGGAGATCGCCTCCATGGCCAAGGTCTACCGGCCGATCAGCATCTACATACCCGGCGTGGAGCGCCAGTTGCTCTACTACAGGGATTCCAAGGTAGTGACCGAGTTGGAAGAAGTGATGGACGGGATCATACGCTCCTTCATCTCCGAAACGGTGATGAGCACAGCCGTTGTACCCGTTATCTACACAGACAGCACCCAACGGCGTGTGATCGAATACGGGCACATCGACTCGTTGATCGCCCAGGACAGCAGCGCCATGCAAGCCCGCATCCGCGCCATGGCACAGGCCAACGCACCCATCGCCATAGACCTGCCGGGAAAAGGGCGCAACTACATCTTCTACGAGGAATCGCTCGTGATCACCCAGCTGCGCTACTTCCCGTATGTGCAATTGATGATCCTCGGTCTCTTCCTGATCGTGGCCTATGCGCTCTTCAGCATCTTCCGCAATGCCGAACAGAACCAGGTATGGGTGGGCATGGCCAAAGAGACCGCTCACCAACTAGGCACACCCTTGAGCTCCCTCATGGCCTGGATGGAATTGCTGAAGGAGAACAACCCCGAAGCGGTAAGCGAGATGCGCAAGGATGTGGACCGACTGGAGGTGATCACCGAGCGGTTCAGCAAGATCGGATCAGCACCGGACCTCACGTCGGAAAAGCTCTACCACACCTTACGCGCCACGGTGCTCTACCTAAGGCCACGCTTACCGGGCCGGGTGAAGATCGACATCCAGCAACCGCCGGATGCCGATATGCTGGTCCCTTTGAACCGCGCGCTTTTCAGTTGGGTTATCGAGAACTTGATCCGCAATGCGGTGGACGCTATGGAGGGCGAAGGGTCCATCAATGTGGAGATCGTTCCCGAAGGTGGCGAGGTACATGTGGACGTGACCGACAGTGGAAAAGGCATTCCGGCCTCTCAGCATCGTACTGTCTTCCAACCGGGCTTCACCACCAAGAAGCGCGGCTGGGGTCTCGGTCTATCCTTGAGCAAACGCATCATCGAACAATACCACGGCGGCAAGATCATGGTGAAGAAGAGCGCACCCGGCAAGGGCACCACGTTCCGGATCACCTTGAACCAAGGGGTGTTGAGCGGAGCGTTGGTGAGTGAGTGAGATGATGAATGCGGAACCTTCCATCAGGGCTCTGTCGACCGTGCAGATCGTCATCAGTTGCGAAATGAACCTTGAGCATTGACGAACGTATGCCCGGCCTCTACTTCCATATCCCCTTCTGCCACCGGGCATGCACGTACTGCGACTTCCATTTCAGCACCTCCACCGTGCGTACACCGGTGCTCGATGCCATGGAACTGGAGTTGGTGCAGCGTTCCACGGAAATTGGTGATGCATCCGTAGGCACCATCTACTTCGGTGGCGGAACGCCGAGTTTGCTTGGCCATGCCCGCATAGCAGCGTACATCCAACACGCGTGTGACCTTTTCCGGGTTGACCGCACAGCGGAGATCACCCTCGAAGCCAACCCGGACGACATCACCGCAGAGCGTTTGGACGAATGGCAAGCTGCCGGGATCACACGCATCAGCCTGGGCACGCAGAGCTTTCGAGATGACCGCTTACTCTGGATGGGCCGTGCCCACAACGCCCAACAGGCCTTGACCAGCATCGGGCTGATCGAAAAGGCAGGTTTCTCTAGCTGGACCATCGACCTGATCTATGGTCTACCAGGTATGACCTTGGCCGAGTGGGACGAACAGCTTACCATGGCCTTGGACCACGGCATGCCACACCTGAGCGCCTATTGCCTCACCGTGGAAGCGAAGACCGCACTGGCACACCAGGTGCGGTCCGGCCAAACAAACATGCCTAACGACGATGACCAGAGCGCGCAGTTCGACCGGCTGATGGAACGCATGGAACACGCCGGCCTGGATCATTACGAGATCAGCAACTTCGGAAGAGCGGGCCACTACTCCCGGCACAACAGCAGTTATTGGGATGGTGTGCCCTACCTCGGTATCGGCCCTTCGGCGCACTCCTTCAATGGCACAACGCGTCGCTGGAACGTGGCCAACAACGCACGATATGTGAAGGCATTACAGGAGCAAACCAACTACTGGGAAAGCGAAACACTAACACCCGCCCAGCGCACCAACGAGCGCTTGATGACAGGCCTACGGACCGCCTTGGGGGTGGACCTTGCGAAATTGGAGCTGGATGCCCTGCTCCACAACTCGTCGGCCTTCCAACGGCATGTGTCGAACGGTCATCTGAGCATACGTGCTGGACGCTTAGTTTTGAGCAAAGCGGGTCGTCATTTCGCGGACCGCATCGCATCGGACCTCTTCGTCACCGACGATGATCGCTGAGATCACCCACCACGGCCGCACCTTCAAGGTGGATCTGGCCAGACCGATCGACCTTTCGTTCCCGTTGCATGCCGGCGAAGATCAGCTCAGGGCTTGGTGGGTAGAGCCCGTGCGCATGGAGGCGGTGAGGAACGGAGACACGGAATACGCCGTGAAGTCCGGTGCTCCGGTGAACTTCCGCAACGTCTTCTTCAATCCACATGGCCACGGCACACATACCGAGAGCGTGGGCCACATCGCACCCGAGGTTTATCCGGTCGGCGACCAACTGAAGCGCTATTTCTTCACCGCACAACTCATCAGTGTACGTCCGGAAGAACGGCGCGCACCCGATGCCAAGACCGACCACGTGATCACCTTGGAACAACTGCGCCACACCGTGAACGAGCGCCCACCGGAGGCACTGATCATCCGCACGTTGCCGCAAGGCGATAACAATACCCGCGATTGGAGCGGAAGCAACCCGACCTACTTACAGAGCACGGCCTGTTCTTGGTTACGCAGCATTGGCGTTAAACACCTGCTTCTCGACCTTCCCAGCGTAGACCGTGAAGAGGACGGCGGTGTGCTGGCCGCGCACCATGCCTTTTGGGACTTCCCTAACACGGTGGATCGCGAACGCACCATCACCGAATTGTTGAACATCGGCCCGGACGTGCGTGATGGCGACTACCTACTGGAGCTGCAGCTACCGCACTTCATGAACGATGCGGCACCGAGCAGGCCGGTGCTTTATGCTCTTCTGCCATGACGTTGGAGGACTTCCGCGCCCATTGCCTGAAGAAACCCGGTTTCGGGGAGGACTTCCCCTTCGGTCCGGAAACGTTGGTATTCCGCGTAGGTGGTAAGATCTTCGCCTTGATGGATGCCGACAGTTTCCAGAGCGTGAACCTGAAATGTGATCCGGAGCGGGCCATCGAACTGCGCGAGCGCCACGAGGCCGTGAAACCCGGCTACCACATGAACAAGCAGCACTGGAACACGATAGACACACGCAGCGATGTACCGGTTAAACTGCTGCTGGAGCTCGCCGATCATTCGTACGAACTGGTAAAGGCCAGCTTGCCGAAGAAGGTGCGGGAGGGGCTCTAGTGCGCAGCGGATCGCTTCCCGCTAGCTTTGCACAGCCATGAGCAATACCACCCGTCGCATCGGCCGCATCCTCCTCAGCTTCTTCTTCAGAGGGCTGTTGCTGCTTGCGCCCATCACCATCATCGTATGGGCCTTGTGGCAATCGGTGAGCTTTCTGGACGGCATCATTCCGCTGGACATCCCTGGCCTTGGGCTGCTCTCTCTGCTGGCCATCATCACCGTGGTCGGCTGGCTGGGCACCACCTTCCTCTACGAACCGTTGGCCACCTTTGGTGAAGAGCTACTGCAACGTATCCCCTTCCTGAAGACCCTATACGATGCCATCAAGGACCTGGTGGAAGCCATTGTTGGCAGCAAACGGAAATTCGACCGGCCTGTGTTGGTGAAACTCGGTGGCAACACGGAAGTGGAACGCTTGGGCTTCATCACCCAAACGGATCTGGGCCACCTCGGCCTTGGCACCGACAAGGTGGCGGTTTACCTACCGCACGCGTTCAACTGGAGCGGCAACCTGTACATCGTACCGGCGCGGAATGTGACACCGATCGATGCCCGGGCTGCTGATGTGATGAAGTTCGTGGTGAGCGGCGGGGTGTCGCACGTGGATGATGATGAGTGACGAAACATGCTCCGGCACGTCCATTGCATAGTACACGACACATGAAACGCATCTCCACCCTTCTGCTTCCCTTTTTCTTCGCCGCCTCACTAGCAGCACAGAACACGGTTGAAGTTTCCTCCTTCGCCTTCAGCGATGGGGTACACCCGACCTTCAGCTTCTTCTTCGAGGGCACGGATACCAAATACGTGGAGAGCTTCTGGCGCGATGAACTGAAGAAGATCAGTACGGCGGTGAGCAATAAGAAGGAAGTGATCGGTCAGGCCGCCGTTGTTCCGCAGATCTCCAGCGATACGGTGCGTATCTACGTGAAGGCTGAACAGCGCAAGAACAGTCCGAACCTCACCGCGCATGTGGCCATCATGACCACGGCGGGTTTCGTTGGCCCGGCAAGCGAGACCACGGTGTTCGAGGGTGCGAAGTCCTTCGTGCAGCAGCGCAGTACCGCCTTACGCCGCCAACTGGCCGAACAGGAACTAAGCCTTGCGGAGCGCGGGCTTACTAAGTTGAAGAACGAATTGGCCGACCTACAGCGCGAGAAAGAACGGGCGGAAGCCAATAGCGAGAAGAGCAAGCAGCGCGCGGCAGAAGCCGTACTCGAACAGGAGCGGACACGTGCCGAGGCCGATGAACTCGGTCCACGGATCACTACCATGCAGGCTGAACTGGGCGAAACACCCAGCAAGGACGGCACCAAGGAGCTGAGCGCCCTGATCCGCGACAAGGACCGCGCCCAAGGCCGCAACCGCAAAGCGCACGACGAGGAGATCGCCATGCATAAGAAAGTGGATGAGCTGACCCAGGCGATCAAGAAGAACGTGGAGGACCAGGCGATAAAGAGTGAAGAGATCGCCAAGCAGGAGACCTTGGTGGCCAGCTTGCGTGAAAAGTTGAGTTCGATCCGCTGATCGCAACGCCGCGCGCCAGCTACCTTTCGGCCCGCGCATGCATGCCCGCAGGAATGCCCTCTTATTGCTGCACCTCACGGTGTTCATCTGGGGCTTCACGGGCATCCTGGGCAAGTTGATCCAAGAAGACCAGGGTACCTTCCCGCTGGTGTACACGCGCACGGTGATCGCCCTAGTGGGGCTTGCCATAGGTGCACTGTGGATGCGTCGATCACTCTCCCCACGCACCCCGGACCTGAAGCTCTACCTGCTCACCAGCCTCATCATCACCGCGCATTGGATCACCTTCTATGGCGCCATCGAGCTCAGCACGGCCAGCATCGCGGTGGCCTGCCTCAGCACAAGCACAGTGTTCACGGCCATGTTGGAACCCATCTGGTTCAAGCGGAAGATGCGCCTATACGAAGTGGTGCTCGGGCTGTTGGTGGTAGCTGCCTTGCTGCTCATCTTCGGACTGGAAAGCGGCCACCGCGATGGCATCATTGTTGCCACCCTCAGTGCCTTGCTCAGTGCATGGTTCAATATCGTGAACGCCGTATTGATCAAACGAGGCGACGCCATGCGCATCGGTTTCTACGAAATGGCCGGGGCCGCCATCACCATGGCGCTCTATCTCTGGGTGGTGAACGACCTACCACCGCCGCTTTGGCAACTACCACCGGACACGATCCTCTGGCACCTGTTGCTCGGCCTGGTCTGCACCTCCTTCGCCTTCGTTGCGGGCATCGTGGTCATGCGCCAATTATCACCATTCACCGTCATGCTCACCGTGAACCTGGAGCCCATCTACACCATCATCATCGCGCTGCTGATCTGGGGTAGCGTGGAAAAGTTGCGCACGGGCTCGTACGTCGGCATCGCGTTGATCCTGGTCTGTTTGTTCGTGAACGGCTGGTTCCAGCGCAAGCGCGACCGTGCAGAAGTGATCGAACCCGATCCGCTGACCCAAGGCTGAGCGATCTTTGCACGGCGGTCCTTTCCAACCAGGGCAGCTTCTCGAATGAACAAGATCAAGGGCTTACTCGTTCTAGTAGGCGTAGGACTGCTGGTGTTCTTCATCACGCGTTCGGTGTATGAGCCTAAGGGTAAGACCGAAGAGGTCACTTCCACGGTGCTCTTGGAGCGCATCAAGCCGGTGTTGAAATTGGTAACGGTGGAAGGTGAATTCAACGAAGTGTACACGTATCGCGATGCACAGGCCACCTTCGATTGGCTCAAGAGCTTCTCTCCATTTCAGAAGAAAGCGATGCTTCGCGTGAAGGCGCGGGTAAGCGTTGGATACGATCTGCACGGCATGGGGCTGGATGTGGATGAAGCCACGAAGACCATCACCTTCAACGGCATGAGCGCCCCACAAGTGCTGTCCATGGAACACGATATCGACTACTATGACATGGAGTCGGGCACTTTCAACCCCTTCACGGCACAAGACCACACCCGCATGGAGGCCCAGGCCAAGAACATGATCCGATCGAAGATCCCCGAAAGTGGCCTATTCCGGGCTGCGGCGGATCGCAAACAGGAAATGATCATCGTGGTACGGGCATTGGTGGAACATGCCGGCTGGACCTTCGTGGACGCCAGTGGTCACGGCCGCCCGATCGACCATTGACCCGGTATCTTCGCACTCCGATCCACGCATGTCCGGCACCACCCTCATCTCCCCCTGGCAATACTGCCCCAGCCTTACGCACTACGAACGTTGGAAGACACGCGCCGTGCGCATCGGCGACATCGGCATCGGTGGCGACAACCCGATCCGGGTGCAGAGCATGACCACCACGGACACCATGGACACGGAAGCCACCGTGGCCCAAAGCATCCGGATGATCGAAGCGGGTTGTGAACTGGTGCGCATAACCGCGCCGAGCAAGAGCGATGCCGAGAACCTCGCCGAGATCAAGAAGCGGATACGCGCAGCGGGTTTCACTGCTCCCTTGGTGGCCGATATCCACTTCACCCCGAACGCTGCTGAAGTAGCAGCACGCATCGTGGAAAAGGTGCGTGTGAACCCCGGCAATTATGCCGACAAGAAGAAATTCGATGTGCGCGAGTACACCGATGGCGAATACGAAGCGGAGTTGGAGCGCATCCGCAACCGCTTCACCCCCTTGGTGCGCATCTGCAAGGAGCACGGCACGGCCATGCGCATCGGTACCAACCATGGCAGCCTGAGCGATCGTATCCTGAACCGCTATGGCGACACACCACAAGGCATGGTGGAGAGCGCCTTCGAGTTCCTCCGCATCTGCCGCGACGAGAACTACCACGAGATCGTGCTGAGCATGAAGGCCAGCAACGTACAAGTGATGGTGCAGGCCTATCGTCTGCTCGTACACCGCATGATAGCCGAGGGCTGGGACTATCCGCTGCACTTGGGTGTGACCGAGGCCGGCGATGGAGAGGATGGTCGTGTGAAAAGTGCGGCAGGTATCGGTGCCTTATTGGAAGACGGCATCGGCGACACGGTGCGCGTAAGCCTTACCGAAGACCCCGAGTTCGAGATCCCGGTGGCGCGTGCGTTGGTGGATCGCTACAATACAAGGAAAGGTCACGCACCGATCCCAGCGATGATCGACGCCCCTCTCCCCGGGATAGGGGCCGGGGGTGAGGGGTATTCCCCATTCACTCATCAACGTCGCCGCACTACCGAAGTCCTCAACATGGGCGCGCGCCATGTTCCGGTAGTCGTTGCCGACTTGAGCAGCAAGGAGAAGATCACCCCGGCCGCCTTATTCGCTTGGGGCTATCGCTACAGTGTTCCGTTGGACAAGTGGAACATCACCGACCAAGCGTGCGACTACGTCTTCCTCGGAAAGAACACGATCAACTTCGAGATACCGGGGACGCTGGGCATCATCCAAGAGCACGCCACCTGGCTCACGAACAAGAGCAAGGAGCGGCACTACCCCTTCCTCAGCAAGCAACTTTATCTCGGAGGCGCAGAACGCCATCCGCAGTTCAACCTGGTCTATGCAAGCTTGCCACAGCTGGACAGTCGCTTCATCACCGAGCTTAAGGCCGATCCCACCGCCGTGCTGCTCATCGACACGTACAATACGCATGGCATGGCCGAGCAGCGCCGCCTATTCTTCGAATTGATCACACAGGAATGTCCGGTCCCGGTGATCATCGGCCGAGCCTATGGCGACATCGCGAACGATGCGCTGGTCTTGCACAGCAGCACGGACATCGGCCCCTTGTTCATCGATGGCTTCGGTGACGGCATCTTCATTGCCGATGAGGATGGTGGCCGCGAAGACCTGGTCTGCCGCACGGCCTTCGGCATCCTGCAAGCCACGCGCACGCGCACCAGCAAGACCGAATACATCAGCTGCCCCAGCTGCGGTCGCACGCTGTTCGATCTACAGGAGACCACAGCACGGATCCGCGCGCGAACCAGCCACCTCAAAGGCATCAAGATCGGCATCATGGGTTGCATCGTGACCGGGCCAGGCGAAATGGCCGATGCCGACTACGGCTACGTGGGCACCGGCCCCGGCGTGATCACCCTGTACAAGGAAAAGGAAGTGGTGAAGCGCAATGTACCCAGTGAAAAAGCCGTGGATGAATTGATCGAACTGATCAGGAGCCATGGGGATTGGGTGGAGTTGGTGGACCAACATTGAACACAGACTTACCGCCTTCATCCAATGAAGCAAGTGACCTGCTATTCGATCCTACTTGCCATTCTGATCCTTCTCTCTACATCCATACGGGCCCAAGATGACCAGCTGGTCAATGGAAAAGGAACAAAGCTGGGCAGTAGGTCGGCGTTTCTTTCCAAATGTCACGATACCTGGAACAAGACCCCTGAGTTCTCCTTCATCGATCGCGAGCGCTTCTGTGAATGCGCCATCCCGATCTTCTTGTCCACTGAGGCCATCGCTTCTACTACGAACCCGAAGATCCTTGAGCACGTAGACCTTGCCATCCTTATTGGAGGACGAGAGACGGCTTTCGAGGAGATCCTTGCGTGTTCTGGAATGGAGATGGGCATGGTACGGCTATCAACCATTGGGCCGGATGGTGTGGCTCATATGCGGTCAGAGTGCTCGGCTCAGTTGGCAAAAGAAGCCACCATCCAGAATGCAGGCATTAGCGCACAAGTCCTATGTGATTGCCTCATTCATGAGGTCCTCTCGCGAGACCTGACCATCGGAGACATCTATGCCGCAATGGATCCGAACTCCCCGCTGTTCAATGAGGTTTTCCTGCCGTGTGCCGAAAACTCCACGAAAAAGGACTTTGACAGTATAAGTTCATCCGAAGACATTGCAGGACCGGTAGGTACCACAACTGTTCCGGTGATCCAATACAGCAATGTCCACAAGGTCAAAGTCCGCCTTGGTGACACTGAACAATATTTCATCATTGACTCTGGCGCCGATGCCTGCATCGTATCGAAGAAATTCGCCGTTCAACTAGAGCAGGCGGGCCTGATCGATAGAACCACGACATTACCCGATCGTGACTACATGCTCGCCAATGGCACATTCGTCACCTGTCAACGATTCCTAGTGAACGGCTTCCAGATCGGCCCACTCAGGATCGACCGGGTCTTGGTCGCCTGCATGGACCGGGACATCCAGTACCTCCTGGGAAAATCACTTCTTCAGAAGTTCAAGACCTGGCGAATAGATGAGTCCGCGAAGACCATCTCCTTCGAGCGCTACTGAGCACTCTTGGTCAAACTGGCCTTATGCTCTACCCTTTCGGCAACCGCATACGCTTATCCCGGAAAACGCCGATGTACTGCAGGCTTACTTCCATGCCACCGCGATACATGGTCTGTGTGCGAAGCTTGCTGATGTTGATGTCGTAGCTCAGGGCCGCTACGAAATTGCGCTCCCACTCGAACTGGATCGTGGGAAGGATGGCATCACCTACGCGGTAGAAAGCGCCTAAGTAGAAGGCCGAAGAGTTCTTGTCGGTGGTGTAGCGGCTGTCCACGCCGATCCTACGGTGCAGCAGACCACCTATGTTGATCTCGCGACTGATGCCTTGTTGGGCTACGAAGAACTTCGGCAACCACACCCAGCGCTTCCCGTCGATGCGTAATTCGCCATGGACCACGTAGCGGCGTAGCAGCTCATCCTCTGCACTTCCGAAGAGGGAAACACGCGGTTGGTTCAGGTGGAAAGCAGAAGTACCACCCTTCCAGCGGATACCGCCTTTCAACTCTCCTTTCGCGAGAAGACCTGCGCCGAGATCAACGAAGCGCGAGGAGCTGTTCGCCATGGCTTCGTTGTTGGGTAACGTGGGGTCATAGCCCGCGCCATTGTATTGGCTGTCCCAGCGCAGGCCTTGGAATTGGGCACTGCGTTGGCCATAACCACCTTGCAGACCGAACGCAAGCAAGCTTGAAGCGCCACTGCGGATGGCGTAAGACACGCTCAGGTTGGCTTGTGTATCACCGAATCGCGCAGCCCCGGCACGATCGCTGAAGGCATTCACCCCAAGACCCAAATAGCGCCCTTTGCCGAGCTTCCCTTCGAGCACAGGTGCATCGTAACTGAAGGCATCAGTGCGAAAAGGACTGCCGATACTGCGCCATTGTTCGCGATGGATGATCGCGAAACGTTGGTCGCCTTCCATGTCACCAGCGTTCGCCGGGTTGATGACCAAGGGTGCATTGAAGAACTGTCCGAAGTGGACATCTTGAGCCCATACGGACTGCTGTGCGACAAGGCCGCAGAGCACCAAGCGCATCATGTGCATCAGCGTCATCATCGTACCAAGGTGATGTTACCTGTCCGTTCGATCCGCGTTCCATCCTCCGCTCGGGCGAATAGCGTGTAGACGTATACGCCGCTTGCACTGCGATCGCCATTCGCCGTTCCATCCCATCCCTGATCCACACTTCCGCTGGCGAAAAGGCGACTGCCCCAACGGTCAAAGACAGCGAATTCCATTTCCACCACGGTCGGCCCTCGAACGTATAGCACGTCGTTGTTCCCATCGCCGTTCGGGCTGAACACATCGGGAATGAAGACCACTTCACTATCGCGGATGCAGATATCGATGGCCATGCTATCTGCACAGAAACCTTCGTTCCAAACTACCAGCTGCGTGCGATAAGATCCGGCCACGCCATGGTCATAGGTCGGGTTCACACCCGGTTCGTAGGGGATGGTATCCGCATTGATCACCCAGTGACCACCCACCGCATTGTTGCTCAGATCGATGAAGGTTACCTCTCGCTGCTCAAATGGGATGCACGTTTCATTGGGGTTGCTGCTGTACAGCGCGGTGATGACCGGCCAGCTAGGTATGCGGATCAAGCTATCGGACTGGCAACCGGTCTCTTGGTTCGTCACAGTGGCCATGGCGAGCCCCCCTGCTGGCAGTACGATGCTATCCGCCACGATCTCTTCGGAACCCGTGCTCCAGTGGAACACGTAGGTACCCGGTGCATCCACGCCACCGCTCACATACCCGGGTTCTCCATAGCATTGCATGTCCGATAAGGTGAACTGCGGCTCGAATGGCGGATGCACCACGATATCGATGGTCTCTGTGACCGGATCACTACAGCCATCGTTGATGAAGACCGTATAGGTGGTCGAGGTGGTAGGACTCACGCTTACGGTCGCCGCCGGGAATAGTCCATTATCCCATTGGAAAGCGAGCAGACCTTGAGGATCGCCGCCTTGTGTCGTGGCAACGATGCCTGTGCCACCTCCAGTGCAGATCGGGTTATTGGAAGCGACCAGTTCCACACTGAGCGCAGGGTGATCCGAGAAGCGGACGGTATCACTCGACTGGCAATTGCCGGAACCGTACGTATAGACCAAGGTGTAGTCGCCATCGGGCAAGGTGCTGGGGTTGAAACTTGTGGTACCCAAGCCTTGGAACACGCCACCCTCTGGCGCAAGTGAAATGATGATCTCCACCTCGTTGGAACAGTAACGTTCTTGCACGCCGCTGATGGTGGCTTGTAGGAAGGGTATCACCGTGACTTCCACACTATCGCGGCAGCCGCCCGGAGTAGTGTACTGGATCATATGTACCCCGCTGCCAGCGACCGCAGGATCGAACAGCCCAGCATCGTCCACCCCTGCCCCAGTGAAGTTGGCCCCAGGAGGCACGTTCGCCAGGTAGAACGGACCAATGGAAGCGCAGACGGTAAGTGGATCGTTGGGGAGTTGTGCAGGATGAATGATCGCGATCAACGCATCACTGCATGTATTCGCTTCATACGTTAGCAGGTGTACACCAATACCAGCCTGTTGCGGCCGGAAGAACCAGTCGCCGTCGCCATTCTGCTGGATGGAAGCTCCTGACCAATCGCCATCCCATGGCCTTCTTCCCGTGGTTTCCTCATTCAATTGAAAGGCCGCATCGCCAGCGCAGAAGAAGAGGGTATCTACGTCCAAGCGCGTAAAGCCTACCCAAATGCCGATGGTATCCACACAACCGTTGGGCGCGAAATAGAGGATCTCATCCCAACCATTGCCAGCTTGCACAGGATCGTATGTACCCGCAATCGCATCCACAATGCCCTCGCCGGTCCATGTTCCACCTGCGGGAATAGCAGCGGGTTGCAAGGTGAAAGGAGCGGGCTGATCGGGACATGCGCTGCGGCTTCCTCCAATGTCCACCGGTTTCACATGGATGGTGAATTGTTCGTCGCAACCGTGCAGCGCATAGGTCAAGGTGTGCGTTCCACCGCCGGCTTCGTCCGGATCGAAGGTGCCGCGCAGCGAGTCCACGATACCGGCACCATACCAGCGACCGCCCCACGGCAGTGCGGGTATATCGAACGGCACGTTGCTCTCGCAGACGGTATCGAGCTGGGTTTCTCCGGTTATCACATCCACATTGATGGTCTTCGTATCGGAGCATACGCCCGCCGAATAGGTGACCACGTAAGAACCGACCGTGCTGGGGTCGAACCAACCATCTGGCGTGATGAAGGGCCCATTCCAAACACCCCCGGCCGGTGTGTGGTCAACGATCCGGAAAGGTGCGGTCCCGGGACAGGCAGCCTCATCAAGTCCAGCATCCATACTATCCACGAACAAGGTGATCTGCGCTTCGCAGCCGCCTGGAATACCATAGCTGAGCACATGCGCACCAGGGCCTGCGGTATCCGGATCGAAGGTTCCGGCAAGGCTATCGAGGATGCCAGCACCGCTCCACCATCCCCCGGGTGGTTGGCTTTGTATATCGAACGCCTCGGCCGACTGGCATACCGAAGCAGGCACTCCAATGATCTGCGGATCCAGCACCACGATGGTGACGGAATGGCTCGCCTGCGCCCCTGTTCCATTCTCTGTAGCCACCACGGAATACGTCGTTGTCGTGGTAGGACATACGCAGATCGGTCCACGTACCGCTGGAAGACCGTTATCCCACACATACGTGTAGGCCAGACACCCGTTCACATCGGCGACCAGGTCGATACAGGATCCAGAGCAAATGGTATCAGCGGTAGCGATGATCTCCACATCGATCGGACACGTGCTGATCTGGGTGCTCGCGTGCAAGGTGAAATACCAGAGCGAATCACATCGATCGCGCAGACCGATGCGGAAGGAAAGGTCATACGGACAATTGCGCTCGAAGGGTGGCGCCAGCATGAGCCGTAGGTTCTGCGTATAACCCGATGCACAGCCCATGGGCTGCACGCCGACAACATCCGGTGCGCCTTCACCGATCAGCTGCACCACATCAACCACCATGGAGTCGCATGCCACGGGGTAACTGAAGTGTAGATCCAACCGGGAACTGTTGCACGCAGGTGCTGTGGGAATGGTCATTACCGGAGGCACGGGTGGCGCAGCATAGCTGGTCCATTGCGCCTCGAAACCACAATACGCCACGTTCTGGTCGCTCACGAAATGCACGGTGAGCACGCCGCTGTTCGCCACGATGGGCGGTGGTGCCGTTGTGCCCGAATACGCCGGACCGATCTGTGGTGAGTTGATAGAAGGACCGTCGTGGAAACTGATGAAGTCGTAACCCTGTTCGAGACAGAACAGCGGGCTGAACACCAAGGTGATCTGGCTGCCCGCATCGATGGTGAAGACGAGGTCCTCGTTATTGCCGTAGAGGTTGCCACCCGGCCCGGCTTCGCTATCCAGTAGAATGCCCTTGCACTCGGTGACCGTGGTGTCGGCCATGTTGAATTCTGGCAACACCTGTCCGTGCGCTACACCGAGCGACACACCTGCCACGAGGGCCAGCGATGTGCGTAAGCTGGACATGGTTCACGGGTTCTGCGCAGCGTTGATGGTAATGGCCGATGTAGTGATGGTATTGCTGCGGTTGCCCGCGCGATCCTCCACGTAGAAGCTATAGGTCATCACTTCCTGGTCACTATTGCCGAGCAGGAAAAGCGGCGAAAGTTCCACCACCAGTTCGCCTTGTATGGCGATCTCGTGATCGGGTGGTGCCAGTGGTATGATATGGTAACCATCGGCTACGGAAAGTCGACTGTCCTTCACCCACAATGAGTGGTCATCCGGATCGGAGCGCCCTAGATCCCCATCGCCATCCTTGTAGCTGAACCGCAGCATCACCGGTGTTTGGAATTCGGTGATCTGCGCTGGTCCCACGCTGGTCAGTTCGATGGAAGGTTCCTTCGGCATCACCTCCACCTTCTCCTTCTTACAGGCCGATAGTGCGATCACGAAAAGGAATATGACCACCTTGTTCATGCGGCAACGCGTAAAGTGAAGTAGTTGGTCATAGGAGTTCCGGTATTGTCATCCGGGATCTCCGTTGGCACGTCGTGATCACCGTCCTGCACATAGACCCTAACGAAGAGCACAGTGCCCGGTGCATGGTCGCCGAGCTGAAGGGAGACCTTGTGGGTGAAGGTGATGCTGCTGTTGCCGAAGTCGGGTCCCGAAACGGTCGAACCGGTCTGCAGATCCAAAGCAGGAATGGCTTCGAAGGCCGTGCCCGCAAGAGCCACCTTGACTTTGTTGTGGGTAAGCGTGCTGGGTGGTGTGGTGTCGTCGGAAAAGGCGAACCAGAGATCCACATTGCCCGCTGGCACAGTGATCGGTTGAATGCCTTCTCCCGTTCCACGAGCAAAGGCACCGGTGGTCGCATCAGCTGGAAAAGCCATCAGTCCGGTTACCTGTGGTTGCAAATTTCCAGCGCCTGGAAGCTGACCGAACATGTCGCGCGCACCGGCAGCGATCCAATTATCGATGGCTGCTTTGTACGCTGCGCTGTTGGCTGGCCAGTCGGTGTTCTCGGTGAAGCCCAGCGGCATGATACCCGACGTGTTCGGAATGAAGATGTTCAGCCGCGCGTGAAGCAGGGAGGCGCTCACATCGCCCGGCACCACGCGGTGCGTGTAACTGTTCTGCGGATCATTGGCGATCACCGGGTGCAGCACCAGCGAGTTGTACGAACTGCCTATGCTGCGGAACTCCGGCTCGAAAGAACCGTCGTGGCAACCGCTGATAGCGCAGTTCGGGCGCAGGATCCGCTGATGGATCCAAGCGAAGTTGCTCTGCGGAATGGCGTCCACCGTGGGGTTCGGATCGCGGCGCTCCAACGCATCGTACGGATCGGGCGTCTCCTTCTTGCACGCTGCCAGCACGAACACGATGAACGATATGCAGAGCAGGAACTTCTTCATGATCAGATGCGATCGAAGAGTGACTGTGTCCCCGCGTGCAACATGCCTGCGCCCATCACCTCGTTCTTCACGCCGAGCACCTCAGCGATCGTGGGCACTACATCGGTAACGATACCAACTGGGTTGCCCTCACCACCGATCGAGAGGCTCGTCGGTACGCTCGGTCCGGCCATCATGCCGAACACGCGCATGGCATTGGCATCGCTGTGGTCGAAACTGTACCAGTCGTTCTGATCGCGGATGGCGTTGGGTTCGGCGTTGCGACCGCATTCGGGTACCGCGATGATCACCGTGTTGTTGGCCATGCCGGGCACCTGGTTCTGTATGTAGTCCCACAGATGGCCTACGGCATGGTCTGCACGGTGCATGGCCGCGAGGTATCCGGTGAAACTACTGTGGCAGCCATCTACGCCATCCATATTCACCACGGTAAGGGCCGGCTTGAACCACTTGATCACTTCGCAGGCATAACCCACGGTACGTAGATCACCGGCATCGTGTACTGGAGGGTGTGCGATGGTGCCGTTCTGTGTCTTGGTGAACATTTCGGCCATGAAGGCTTTGATGTCCTGCTTCTCTTCAGGTGTGTTACCGATGCTCGTGGGCACTGTGCCGTAACGCTCGAAGCTGTTGTCCAGAAAGGCCTTCATCTCGTAGATCGGCTCCAACTGGTCCTGCGGATGATACACCTTGGCGTTGGCCAGATATTGGTCACCCGCCGGGCCAAAGGTGATGTTCGGTGCGAAGAAGTTGGCTCCGTAACGTGCCCCATAGTTGGGGTTGATGCTGTAGTTGAGCAAGGGCACACTGTTGCCGATGCCATTGCCCACGAACCAGGTCTTCGTAGCGGGCAATCCGGCATGGCGCCGGAGATACTCGAAGATGGTCGGGTTGAGCGGCTTCTGTTGCAGGCCTTGTGTGGAAGCGGTGCCACCTTGTAGCAAGGAGTTCAAGCCACCATAGTGACCGGCGTTCACCGCCCGCATTTCGCGGAATAGGGTGCCCTGCTGTTGTAGGGTCTGCCCGAGGATCGGTTGTATCGGGTTGATCCCGCCGAGGCCGGTGCCGTAGACTATCTTCTGCGGAGGCGGTGTGCCGTTCAACATGTTGTAGAGTATGTTGCCCTCCACGTTGTCCGTCTGTGCATCGGCTAGATACCGTTGCAGTACACTCTCCTGTTGACGAACACCACCGGCGAACATCACCAGCACCACATGTTCGGCCAGCTGCATACCCGATGCAGCGAACAAACGACCGCTGGGCAGGATGTATGGCGCAGCGAACAACCCCGCGGCGGCGGCACTCGTACGCGTGATGAACTTCCTGCGGTCCATGGTGGTGTTGGATCAGTAGAACAGGTATTCCTCGCTCAGTGCGAAGGAGAAGTAGATCAGTTCGGGTGTCACGTACGGATCCGCAGTGATCGTGTTGCGGAACCAGGTCTTCTCCGCTTCCGTGGGGTTGCGGACCAAGAAGCGGTTATACGTAGCGGTGATGAAACCGTCCACATCGGCATGCATCTCCTCCTGGGTCGGGATGATCACCCCGGGCTTGTTCATGAAGTTGCTGATGATCACTTCCCGTGCTAGCTGCTTGTCGCCAATGCTCTGGATGCATTGGTCGATCTTGTACAGATCACCGGGTGAGAGGGCCGTTTGGAACAGGTTGGCATGCAGGATCGCCGCATACTCCTGGTTGGTCTTCTCACGCTCCTTGTTGCCGCTGTATTGCGCCAGGTCCACCGGCTCCAGCTCGTACACGAACACCTCCTTCTTGCAACTGGCCAGAAGCAGGGTCCAGGCCAGGAAGAACCCGGCCCTACCGATCATGCTATGGAAGCTGCGGACCATGCGCGTGGATCAACGGCGTGCGTGGACCGACTTCTGCGCTACAGAGCGTTCGCCTTTGTCGCTGCTGTGGTTGATCACGATCACGGCCAGCACGAGGATCATCACGGCGGCTTGTATCAGGGTGCGGTACTTCGTTTCCATGGTGTTGAGGGTTCAGGTGGTTGTTGTGGTTGTTGTGGTTGTTCTTGTCAGCTATTCACCAGGCCGGCATATTCATCGCCGACGAGGATGGCACGTTGCAAGCGTCGCAGGTCGTGATCGGCCATGAACGCGGTGGTGAGTTGGTAGGCTTCGTATGCACCCGGCTCGCGACCGAGGTACGAGCGGAAGAACAGACGCACCAGCCCTTCATGGCCTTCGGCGCTGTTCACGAGGACCTGCAGGTAACCGCCTTTGTTCTGTGCGCTCTGGCCGAAGAGGATGGCACCGCTGTTGTGTTCCACCATGATATAGGCGGCGTCGAACTCGGCGTTGGTGGGGTAGCGGAAGAGCAGGTTGTCGAAACTCGCGTTGATGAAGTTGAACGCGTTCATATTGATCTCGTCATACACGTCGTTGAACATCATCCGGCGCGCCATCTCCACGGCATTGATCTGCCCTTCGCGATATGCCACCCGTGCTCCTTTCAGTTGGAGCAGACGTTGCAACGCGCTGTTGCTTTCACTGGCGGCAATGGCGTTCCCGCTCAACGAATCGTTCAGTGCGGCTTGTGCGGCATTACCGATGAAACCATCGATCACTTCATCGCTCACACCTTCTATGAAGCGGGCTTTGAACTGTTCGTAGGTGCGCTGGGCGTAGGCATGCTTGTACGATGAATCGCCCTGCACGAAGGCCGAGCTCGTCATCAGCTTGTTCACCAACGCCGTGCGGGCTTCCAACGAAAGACCTCCTGCGTTCAATGCGTTCACCTCGGCGCTCATCTCCGCATCCACCGGTTCGCGGCCGAGCAGATCGATGAACAAGCGGTTCACGTAATTGCGCACCACCACCGAAGGCACCGCATCGTAGTCCGGCGCCAGTTTGTTCGGTCGCACCACCACTTCTTCCTTCTTACAGGACACAAGTAGCAGCACGGCAGCGAACAACGATATGGAAGGGAGCGTGTTCAAGCTATGGTGACCTGTCTACGCCCCGGGTTGCGGTGGGTATACAAGTCCTCGATACAGAACATGCCCTGATCGACGAACCTCCTTTCCAAAACGACGGACCCGAACAGTTCCGCTCCTGCCGACCTATGTGCTCAATGCACACAATAGCCGGTCACGTACCCAAATACTCCTTGATCGCCTTCACGTACACCTCGAACGCAGCAATGCCTTTGGGGGTGATGCCACAAACCGTGTTGGGGTAATTGTCCTTGAAGGTCTTCCGGACATCGATATAACCGACTTCCTTCAACTTGGTGATCTGCACGCTGAGGTTGCCGCGCGTAGCACCGGTCTTCTCCAAAAGAAAGTTGAAGTCGCCCTCTTCGAAGGCCACCAACAAGCTCATGATGGCAAGCCGGAGTTGGTTGTGCAACAGCGGATCAAGCGGAGCGAAGGCCATCTTCCTGGCGTTTGAGCAAGAACCCGGGAACGATGTAGCCCAATAGCATGGCAGCACAATAAAGAGCCGTGAGCAAGCCTGCTTCTTGTGTGAAATGCATGGCGATGCCGGCGACCCAGAACAGAAGTCCGCCGAGGATCAAAGGGCGAAAACGCATGATCTGTCCGGTAAGGAAGGTGGGTAAGCCGGTCAACACGGTTATCGTAGGACCGGGATCAACACCATTGCGCAAGGTGCCGAACAAGAGCAACATCATGGTGATGATGAAACTACCCCAGACCCAACCCACGATCCGGTCCATGGGATTGGTCGCTGCCTCCTTCTGGGCCGACCGGGCACCGTGGATCGAGCTGATGAGCCCACCGAGAACACCCGCTATTCCCCATGGTAGACCATGTCGCATGGCCGGGTCGAGATCCGATAACAGGTAAGTGGCCAGCATGGCACCGGTCAATAGCACCCCCCACAAAAGGAAGTAGAAACTGATGCGGTGAAAGCTCTTCTTCGCCTGGCTGATCATGCTTTCGATCAGCTTCAGGCTTTGCTCGGGGTGCATTTCCGTGTTCATGGTGAATGAGTTGGATGGCGCAAACATAAACTTGTTTATTGTATAAACCTAATGCGATCGTACTTTTCATTCATGGGAAGCTCCATACTTGTTGCCGGGGCCACCGGACTGGTCGGTAAAGCGGCGGTACACCATGCCTTGGCGGATCAACGGGTAGGCCGTGTGATCACGTGGGGGCGTCGGCCCCTGATCGGTCTGGAAGAGCGGGTGGAACATTGGGGCGGTGCGGATCTGCCCTCGGCGCTGAGGCGCGAGCCGGTGGATGCCGTGATCTGCTGCCTAGGCACCACCATCAAGGCTGTGAAGGGCGACAAGCAAGCCTTCATCCATGTAGACCATGACCTGGTGCTAGCCTTGGGCAATTGGGCCAGCGGCAAAGGCATTCGGTTCTGTGTGGTAAGCGCGCTCGCTGCCGACGCGAAAAGCCTTTTCTTCTACAACCAGGTGAAAGGACGCATGGAAGATGCCTTGCGGAAACTGGACTTCGCCGCCTTGCACATCTTTCGGCCGTCCATCCTCGACGGGCCGCGTACCGAGCAACGAACGGGGGAGCAGGTCGGCTTGCTGGTGATGCGCGCCTTAGCGCCTTTGTTGCCAGCAGCTTCGCGGCCTATGAAGACCACCGTGCTCGCCAAAGCCTTGGTGGAAGCGGCGTTGACCAGAACCACCGGCACCCACATCCATACCACGAAGGCGATCCTCGAACTGGCTCGTTAGAAGTTCACCACACGGCCGCGGGCGGTCTTCTCTGCGGTGAACAGTTCGTTGCGCACCGGCTCCTTGAAGGCTTCGAAAGCCGGCATCAACGCCTCGTCGAGGGGTTCGGTATTGGGGAACTCCTCCTTGCGGTGATCCACTTGCTGGCCGTTCTTCCAGAACCGGAAACACACGTGCGGTCCTGTGGCGAGGCCGGTGCTACCTACTTCACCGATCATCTGCCCTTGTTGCACGGCTTGCCCTTCGCGCACCAGGATCTTCTGCATGTGCAGGTATTGGGTGCTGTAAGTGCCGTTGTGGCGGATCTTCACGAAGTTGCCATTTCCGCCAGTGCGGCCAGCCTTCTCCACAATGCCGTCGCCAACAGCGAGGATAGGTGTGCCGTACGGTGCCGCGTAGTCCGTACCCAGGTGGGCCTTCATCACCTTCTGGACCGGATGTAAACGCTTTCCGCTGAAACCTGAAGTGATGCGGCTGAACTTCAAGGGCGCCTGTAGGAATGCCTTCTTCAAGCTCTTCCCTTTATCGTCGTAGAACTGCTCCACCCCATCGGCTTGCGCGAACCGGTATGCTTCCTTCACCACGCCGCCACTGATATACCGCGCCCCTACGATCTCTGGCGAACCATACGGCACACCATCAACGGACTTTTCGCGATAGACCACGGAGAACATATCCTCCTTCTGGATCCGGTAGAAATCCACCGTCCATGCGAACACATCGGCTAGTTGCATGGCGAGCTGCGGATCGGCACCAGCCTTGGAAAGATCGTTGTACAAGGCACCGGTTACCGAGCAGGCGATACTGCGCTCTTCCACGTGTACCGGGCGTTCGCCCATTTGCACACCCACCTGATCGTGCAGGTGGAACACCACATACCGCACCGGGTCGGCCTCGTACACGAAGTATTCCGGACTAAGGGTGTTGTCCTCGTCGAAGATGAAAGCGTAAGGATGGCCTGCACGCATGCGGCGCACATCGAAATGCGGCAGTGCCAGTTCCACCAGGCCGTGTATGATGTTCTGGTCCACACCACGGGAAGTGAGCAGGCCTCCGAAGGTGTCACCCCGCTTCACTGCGCCATGTTCGAGCACGTAGCCCGCCATGGGAATACCGTACGCATCGGGCGGCAGGGGCACGGTATCTTCCATCACCGCTGCTACGGGGTCCGGCGCGTACTGCACGCGCGGCCCTACATCAACGGCCAGAAAGAAGAACCCTACGGTACAACCCGCAGCCAATACGGCCAATCCCTTCTGCCACAATTTCATCGGAGCGCAAGGAACAAAAGGAGAAGCCCCGCTCCGTTACCGGGCGGGACTTCCTTTCCACGGAGGTATGTTCACCTGTGGGGAACACACCCGCTCATCACTCCTTCGCAATGGCGTGGTTCAGTCCTTCGTACGCGCTCAGCTCCATCTTGATGGAACCCACGAGCACCTTGGCTTGCGCAAGCACTGGAATGCGGTTGCCGTCATCGGTGATCCACACGTTGAGGTCGTCATTGCCTTTGAAGACGCGGCCTTCCTGCACCACGGGTTGGAACTTGAGGCAGCGGTACTTTCCGTTGCGCAACTTGATGGTCTCTTTACCCATGTACTTCATGCGCAGCGGCCACAGCTCATCATCCAAGAAGGTCTCGATGGTGAAGATGTCGCCCACCTTGGCATGGCTGAAGTCCAGCGTGCGGGCATAATAGAAGGCACTGAGCATGTCCTGCACACTGGCCGGCACTTTGTGTGTCTGCTGCTTCTGGGTGGTGACCTCGCCCTTGTACTGGTTGTACACGTAGTCTTGGGTGAAGTTGTAGCCACCCTCGCTCACGCGACGCACGAACGCGTAAGGGAAAACACCCTTGGCATCGAAGTGGGTCTCGTAGTGGTCGTCCACCTTGTAGAAGGTGTTGAAGGCGCCGAGGCTGCGGCCTTTGCCGGTGGCTACCCACACTTTGCGACCAGCGATCTCGCGGCTGCTCTCCTTCAATTCCACCACGGCTTCACCGGCGTTGACCCAGCCGTAGTGTACCACGTAGGTCAGCTTTTCGCCGGGTTTGAAAGCATCGTGCCTCAATTCACGGAGCTGGTGGAACTCCTTCCTCATTGTGGTGGTGGATGTGGAGGTTTTCGCTTGGCCGAAGCTCATGGTAAGCACAGCGAGTTCGGCCAGCAGGAATGTGGTTGAACGTGCCATGACCTGGGTATTGCAAACGGGGTGCCAATGCCCACAACGTGCCCAGCGTGGGCTTGTGCCAGTGTTGCGTGTTGAGGAAAAACGGGTTGGATGTTGCGCCACTGTTCCTGCGACCCGTAACGCGTAACCACCTAACAGGCAACCCATTCAGACCACGATGTTGACGATCCGTTTCGGCACCACGATCACCTTCTTCGGGGCTTTGCCCTCCAATTTGGCCTGCACCTCGGGGTTCGCCAGCACTTGGGCTTCCACCTCCTCCTTGCTCAGGGCGATGGGGAATTCCAGCTGCAGGCGCGTCTTTCCGTTGAAGCTGATCGGGTAGCTGAAGTTGTCTTCTACGAGGTGTTGCGCGTCCCACTTCGGCCAAACGGCGGTAGTGATGCT
>JAEYWT010000171.1 GCA_023428865.1 Bacteroidota bacterium
GTGACCGCACCAGCCCGCACCTACTTCAGCGATCTACACAACGACCAACGCGAATGGCTGAACGCTCTGGCCTTCTACAAGGAGGATATCACCATTCTCGAACACCGGTTGGAGGATATCGTGCGCCGCAACAATAAGTCAGAGGTCCTGGCACAGGTAGAGCACTTTCAGAACCGCTTCATCCGGGAGCGCGAGGTGATCGATGTATTACGCCACGACATCAAGCAGGAAGAGAACATGCTGGAGAAGGAGATGAAGGATAACCCCGTGGCCATTGAGCACCGCTATTTCAAGGACCACACCGAGCTGCGCGATCGATACCAGACCTTCGAGAAGCTCTACCGCGAACTGAAGCAGGAGTTCCAGCAGTGGCTGGTGAAGTGGATGTGAGTCACGTACGGGGCAACTGGCCCTTCAGCCCGGTCACGTAGTACATGTGCAGTTCGCCCTTGCCCTTCACCTTGTTGGGGCCACGCGGCTGCACGTGTACCAGGTCCATCACTTGCGCGTAGGTGGCGCCGCTTATGTTGAGCTTGCCCGCTTCGCCATGGCTTTCCATCCGGCTGGCCAGGTTCACGGTATCGCCCCAGATGTCGTAGGCGAATTTCTTGCGGCCCACCACACCGGCCACCACCGGTCCGCTGTGTATGCCGATGCGCACGGGCCACTCGGTCATGCCACGTGATCGGCGGTCGGCGTTGCTCCGCTCCACGGCTTCGATCATCGCTAGGCCCATCAGTACGGCATCGCGGGCGTGTGTGGCCTTCGGTTCGGGTATGCCGGCTGCACACATGTACGCATCGCCAATGGTCTTGATCTTCTCCAGACCGAAACGATCGCACTGCTCATCGAACAGGCGGAAGTAGTGGTCCAGCTCGCTCACCAGCGTGTCGCTGTCCATCAAACTGCTGAACCCCGTGAATCCCTTGAAATCGCTGAAGAGCACGGTGCAGTTCTCGTAGCGGTGTGCTTCGGCGCTGCCTTTCTGTTTCAACTCTTCCGCCGTGGATGCCGGCAGGATGTTGCGCAGCAGATCATCGCTGCGTTCCTTCTCTTCCGCCAACTGTGCCGTGCGGATCTTCACCATGCGCTCCAGCCGCTCGCGTTCGCGCCGCTGGTTGCGTTCGCGCAAGCGCACCAAGCCCATGAAACCGAACAACAAGGTGGCACCACCACCGGCCAAAAAGGGTGTGGTGCGCCAGAAGGGCGGTGCCACGGTGAAGCTGTAGCTCTGTGGCTGTTCGTTCCAGATGCCGCTTGCATTGCGCGCCATCACGCGGAAGGTGTATTCGCCCGGTGGTATGTTGCTGTAGGTTACGCGCTGGGTGGCCGTGATGGGCGACCAGTCCGGATCGTAGCCTTCGAGTATCCAGCGGTAGCGCACCTTTTCCGGATAGGCCAGTGAAATGCCCGTGAACGCGAAGGTGAGGTGGTTCTTGTCGTGCGGCAGTTCCAGTTGTTTCGGGAACCCGTTGCCGCTGATGCCCCGGCACCAGGGCGACCAATCCGGCCGTTCGTAGAAGAGCTGTAGATCGGTGAAATGGATCAAGGGTTCCTTGGGGTCCTCCACCACTTGGTCGGCATCGAACCGGATGGCACCGCGTACCGTGCCGAACCACAAAGCGTTGTCCGCATCCAGCAGCGCTGCACCCTTCAAGCTCTCCACACCGATGAAGCCATCTTCCGGACCGAAGCCACGGATGCCCAGCACCTGTTCCTGCATGACATCCAGTTCCACCTGGTGGATGCCCTGCTTGGTGCCCAACCACAGGTTCTCGTTGCCGTCCAGCAACACGAATTCCACGGCGAGGCTTTGCAGCCCATCGCCACGTCCATACACGCGCACCTTGGGGCCGCGCTTGCGCACCAGCCCTTGTGTGGCGCTGCCCATCCACAAGCTGCGGTTAGAGTCGTAGGTGAGCGCATTGAGTGCGATGGCTGGCACTTCTTCCACATGGCGCAGGGCCAAGGGTGTGCTCTGGTGTGCGGCATAGAGACCACTGTCCGTGGCGCACCACACGGTGTCGGCGGCCACGAGTATGTCGTTGATGAGGTGCCCATGTAAAGCCGTGGTCGTTGTTCTTCCGCGCACGTGCTGCAGCCCGCTGCCGCTCGCGATCAATAGGCTGCCATCGTTCATGCGTTTTACAGCGTTCACCCGTTGTGCGTCGCGGTCACCTTCTGCCCACACCTGCTCGAAACGTCCGTTGCGGTAGCGGTGCAGGCCGTGCATGTTCGTGCCCACGAGCAGGTGGCCTTTCTCATCTTCAGCCAAACAGGAGATGAACGCCGAGGGCAGACCGTTGTCCACGGGCAGGTGCGTTACGCTGTGCCCATCGTAGTATGATACACCACCGCCTTGGGTGCCCAACCACAAGAGTCCATCGGGTGTGCGGTGCAAAGCGCTTACGATCCGCGAGCCCAGACCATCGTGTTCGGTGATGTAGAGAAAGGCGCTGCTGGTGAATTTGCTGACGCCACCGAAACCGGTGCCCGCCCAAATGCCGCCGCTGCGGTCGCGGTGCAGGCAGCGCACCAGGTCGTGGCCCAGGCCGTTGGCTTCGCGTATGGTGGTCAC
>JAEYWT010000208.1 GCA_023428865.1 Bacteroidota bacterium
CGCCGCCACCTTCAGTTGTGTAAAAGACACCGGAACACGACGATGTAGAGGCCCCAGATGATGAACGTGTGCAGGATGAAGGCTCCTTTGTCCTTGGTACTGAAGACAGACCGCACACCGGCGATGAAACCACGCACGGCATCCATGGCGCGTGCGCGCAAGGCCGGTCGGGACCACAACAGGTATGCTCCGCCGATCATGGCGATGAGCACCGCAGCGCCGATCATCATCATCCAAGGAATGCCATCATCCGTTACGGTCGGTCCCTGGCTGGCACGAAAGGCCGCGATACGTAGTTTGAACAGGTCGACCTTATCCAGTTGCATGGCCACGGTGGCGGCGGTGATGGCGAGCAACATCACCATGTCCACGGCACGTTCGGCGAGGATGCTCCCGAAACCGCGTTCGAAGGGTACGCCTTCCAACCGATAGAGCGTTACCGCTCGGCTGGCTTCACCGGCACGGGGTAGCAACATGTTCATGAAATAGCCGGCCATCACCGCGTGGTAGCTGCTCCAGAAGCCAACGCGGTGGCCCAGTGGTTCCAAGAGGTAACGCCAACGCCAGGCCCGGCTCGCGTGGCTGAACCAGCCGATCACCAGGCAGGCGAACAACCAACGCGGATCTGCCTTTCGGAAGGCGTCGAAGAGCTCGGTCCGCTGCTGGTCATCCAGCTGTGCGTAGGAGTAATACACCAACCAAACACCCAAGGCGATGGGCACCACGATCTTCAGCACTTGGAGGAGGACCCTCTTCATGACCGCAGCCGGTTCGTTGCCTCGTCCGGAAAGATGATGGTGGGCCGGAAGGCACGAGCTTCTTCGATCCCCATATGAGCATAGGAGACGATGATCACGATGTGGCCCACACTCACTTTGTGCGCCGCAGGGCCGTTCATACAGATCACACCACTGCCGCGCTTCCCCTTGATCACATAGGTCTCCAGGCGCTCACCGTTGTTCACGTTGAGTACCTGCACCTTCTCACCTTCCACCAGTCCTACGGCATCGATCAGGTCCTCATCAATGGTGATGCTGCCGATATAGTCGAGGTTGGCTTCGGTTACGCGGACCCGGTGGATCTTGGTGCGGAGGACTTCGATCGTCATGTGCTTGAACAGGCCGCGAAGGTAGCAGTACCGTCCACGGCGAGCGGTATCAACGCGATAGAGTGATATTGTCGATCAAGCGCACCGGCCCTACCTGCGCAGCGATCAACGCCACAGCGCGTTCACGATCGCCCCAGGCTGAAAGGGGCGCCAACGTATCATGGTCGGCGACCCCCAAGTAGTCCAGCACCACGGCCGGTTCAGTGGCCAGCACGGTCCTGGCAGCCTCCAACGCAACGGGCACCGGTTCGTGGAATGCGAGATCGGCCATGCGCTGCAAGGAACGATAGAGCACGGTGGCCTGCATTCGTTCGGTGCTGTTCAACCGGGTGTTCCGCGAACTCAGCGCGAGGCCATCCGTGGCGCGCACGGTTGGGCAGGCCGTCACTTTTTCGGGCCACGATTCTTGTCGGGCTATGAAACGGAGCAGGGTAAGCTGCTGCCGGTCCTTTTCACCGAAGAAGGCTTCATCTGGCCGCACGTAGTGGAATAATCGTTCCACCACATTCACCACCCCTTGGAAGTGGCCTGGGCGGGAAGGGCCCTCCCAATGGTCGTTCAGCACTCCTAGATCGTACGTCCGGGGGCTGAAATCGCGGAAAATGGCCTCTTTTTCTGGTGCAAGAAGGGCATCACAACCGGCCGCTTCGAGCAGTTCGCGGTCACGGTCGAGCTGCCTTGGGTAGTGCTTGAGGTCTTCTAAATTGTTGAATTGCAAGGGATTAACAAAGATGCTACAAGCCACTTTCGCATGCGACTTACGCGCCCTGTGTACCAAATCCAAGTGGCCTTCGTGCAAGGCACCCATAGTGGGCACGAAACCAATGGTGTGGCCATTCCTGCGCGCTTGGGCGGTCCAACCGGCCATGGCGGTGGGGGAGGTGATCAGATCCAAGCGTGGCGCGGGTTCCGTGCAGGTGGAAGGGGGGCTAAGCTAGGGGTCCATGTTGAAGTTCCGCCGAAAAGTCTATATTTTTGTACCCGCAATTTCCCATCCCCTACCATGAGCTTGAAGAACGCGAAGGTCCTAACCATCTCCCAGTCTATCCAACCCTTCATGGACGGTCCGGAGGAAATGGCCAAGGTCGCGCGCCAGTTGCCCCAGGGCATCCTCGATCTCGGCAACGAGATCCGGGTGTTCATGCCCAAGTTCGGGTGCATCAATGAGCGTCGGCACCAACTGCACGAGGTCATCCGCCTTAGTGGCATGAACCTGATCATCAACGATACGGACCATGCGCTGCTGATCAAGGTGGCCAGTGTGCCCAGCGCACGCATGCAGGTCTACTTCATCGATAACGAGGAGTACTTCAAACGGAAGTCCGATACGCACGATGCCGATGGCAACTTCTATCCGGACAACGATGAGCGCGCGCTCTTCTTTGGACGCGGGGTACTGGAGACCGTGCGTAAACTGGGCTGGGTGCCCGATATCATCCACTGCCATGGCTGGATGACCGCTTTCGTACCCTTGTACGTACGCCATCACTTCGCAGACGATCCGCACTTCGAGAATACGAAGCTCGTCTTCAGCCTGCACGACCAGAAGTCCGAGCCTTTGGATAAGGACTTGGCGAAGAAACTGGCGATGGAAGGGTTCGACAAGGAACTGCTGAAAGGGCTGAACAAGCCGACCACCGATGAGCTGGTGAAGTTCGCCATGGGCCTTTCCGATGCCGTGGTGCGTTCTACGGGCAAGCTTAGCAAGGGTTTGGAAGCGGCTGTGAAAGCCTACGACAAGCCGGTGATGCCCTTCGTGGGTGATGGCGATGCCATCAAGGCGCACGCCGAATTCTACCACAGCGTACTGGAGGAAGCACTCGTCTGATCCGGTGAGCAAGTCCATCCTGTTCCGGCCTGCCAGTCTCGCCCAGGGCCTGCTGGTGGTCGCCCTTACGTTGGTCTTTTCCACGGGCTGTAAGAAACCCGAGGCGGAGCTTGGTCTCGAGCTCCTTCCGGGTTCTCCACTGGCTTTGGCTACAGATACGGCTGCACTGCACGCCTTTACGTTCGCGGATAACGGGATCCAGACCAGCGGCCTTTCCCGCAACCTTGTCGGGTCATATGTCGACCCCGATTTCGGACTGCTGAAAGCCAGCTTGGTGGCCCAGTTACGGCTCACGACGAACAGCATCGGAAGCGGTCAGGACAATTCAGGATTGGTGGCGGACAGCATAGTTCTAGCACTCGCCTTCGAAACCCCGAACACACACTACGGCAACCTGAACACCCAGCGTTTCGTGGTTCAGGAGGTGGGCACGCTACTCTCCGTGGATTCGGTGTATCGCACAAGCAGCTCGCCCGCCTTGCTACCCGAAGACCTGGTGCAACCCCACGCCGGTGAGATAACACCTGATCCGTACGTGAATGCGATCGTAGGGCAGGATACTCTTGGTCCTCAGATCAGGATCCCGTTGAAGCTGGGTCTTGCCCAGCGCTTTCTCGATCAGTTCGGCCAACCCGCCTTATCGAACAACAGCAACTTCGTGGAGTTCTTCAAGGGGATCAAGGTCTCCGTAGAGAATGGAGCACAGGGTCCTTATCAAGGGGGCATCCTGCACATCAATACCATCGGCACCGGATCCAAGGTCACGGTGTACTACCACAACCAATTGGATCAGCCAGAACTCTTGCGCCGACTGGACCTGGTGATCACTTCGGGCGGGGTCCGCTTCACCACGGTGGAGCGCGATCGCAGCCTGGCACTTACACCACGTGTGGAAGAAGCATTGCAGGATACCACTTCGGCTGCCACGACCTTGTTCCTACAGACACTGGGGGGTTATCGCAATGCACTGCGTTTCCCAGGGCTTTCTCAATTAGCCGCCCAAGGGAAAGCGCTTTCCAAAGCGGAGTTGGTAATACCGTTGCAGGGCAGCTACTACCCCTATTACGCGCCGCCCCCAACCTTGTTGTTGTTCCGGAAGAACAATGGGATCGATGCGTTCTTACCTGATCAATTGGGTGGTGTTACGGGGATCGGAGGGGAGTTCAATTCCAGCCAGCAGGCTTATCGTTTCAACATCACACGGTACGCGCAGCAAGTGATGAACGGCCAATTGCCTGATGATGGGATCGTGTTGGTGGCCGGTAGCTCTGGTGTCAGTGCCAACCGCGCAGTTCTTTGTGGGCCAGCGCATCCGGACACACCCATGCGTCTGTTGCTTACTTTCACCACCTACTGAACCTGAACGCCAGCGCCGGGCTTCGGCGCCCAAAGCATGTGTGGAATAGTAGCATACCTAGGTGAGAAGCAAGCCTACCCGATCCTGATCAACGGATTGCGTCGACTGGAATACCGTGGTTACGATAGTGCCGGTGTAGCCTTGTTAACGGGCAACGACCTCACCATCTACAAGTGCCAGGGCAAGGTGAGCGACCTGGAGGCGCACATCAACGGGCGATCGACAGCGGGTACCGTTGGCATCGGCCATACCCGTTGGGCTACGCACGGTCCTCCCAATGATGTGAACGCACACCCGCACCAAGGGACCAGTGGCGATCTGGCGTTGATCCACAACGGCATCATCGAGAACTATGCACCGATAAAGGAGGAGTTGGTACACCGTGGTCACGTATTCCGCAGCGACACGGATACCGAAGTGCTCGTACACCTGATCGACGACATCCAGCGCACCGAAGGTGTGGATCTGGGTGAAGCGGTGCGGTTGGCCCTGGCCAGTGTGGTAGGCGCCTACGCCATCGTGGTCATCGATCGGAAGAACCCGGAGGTGATGGTGGCCGCACGCAAGAGTTCGCCTTTGGTGATCGGCATCGGCGAAGGGGAGTTCTTCTGCGCTAGCGATGCCACACCGATCGTGGAGCACACCAAGAACGTGGTGTACATGGAAGATGGCGAGATCGCCGTGATCGACCGTGCTAAGGGATTGAAGATCCGCAACATCAAGAACCAGGTGAAGACCCCCTTCATCCAGGAACTCGAGATGCAGCTGGAAGCCTTGGAGAAGGGCGGTTACGACCACTTCATGTTGAAGGAGATCCACGAGCAGTCGCGCAGCATCCGAGACAGCATGCGTGGTCGGCTCAACCTGGCCAAGGGGGAGGTGGTGCTTGGCGGCATCAAGGATTATGAGCAGAAGTTCGTCAATGCCAAACGCATCCTCATCGTAGGGTGTGGCACCAGTTGGCATGCGGGCATGGTGGGCGAGTACCTCTTCGAGGAATTCGCTCGCATACCGGTGGAAGTGGAATACGCCAGCGAGTTCCGCTACCGTAACCCGATCGTGAACGAGGACGATATCGTGATCGCCATTAGCCAGAGCGGCGAAACGGCGGATACGCTCGCCGCGATCGAACTTGCCAAAGGGCGTGGGGCTACCATCATCGGCATTTGCAACGTGGTCGGTAGCAGCATCGCGCGTGTCACTCACGCGGGTTCTTACACACACGCAGGCCCGGAGATCGGTGTTGCCAGCACGAAAGCCTTCACCGCGCAGGTCACCGTACTAACCCTCATGGCCTTGATGATCGGGCAGAAGAAGGGCATGCTCAGTGGCAGCAACTTCTACCGTTTGTTGAATGAGCTCGATGCCATTCCGGACAAGATCCAGAAGGTGATGCAGCGCGAGGCGCAGATCAAGTACATCGCCGACATCTATAAGGATGCGAGCAACGCGCTGTACTTGGGTCGTGGCTACACCTTCCCCGTGGCGTTGGAAGGAGCGCTCAAGCTGAAGGAGATCAGTTACATCCACGCCGAAGGTTATCCTGCGGCAGAGATGAAGCACGGTCCGATCGCGTTGATCGATGAGGCCATGCCTGTTTTCGTGATCGCCACCAAGGGTGCCAGCTACGAGAAAGTGGTGAGCAATATCCAAGAGGTGAAAGCCCGCAAAGGCAAGATCATCGCCATTGTAACGGAAGGTGACACGGTGGTTACCGGTCTGGCCGACCACGTGATCGAGATCCCCGACGCGCCTGATGCCTTGGTGCCGCTGTTGAGCGTGGTTCCCCTACAGTTGATCAGCTACCATATCGCAGTGATGCGCGGTTGCAACGTGGATCAGCCACGCAACCTGGCCAAGAGCGTTACGGTGGAGTAAGCTGTTCCTTGGGCTTGCCCCACATGATGATACGATCATTGTGGCGGAAGGGCTCCAGGTCTTTGGTGAAGAGCAGATGCCCTAGGTCGATGAGCGGCAGTATGCCGAAGCCACCAAAGGTAAGGCCATAGATCACCGCTACTTTGGGCGTAGTGCCGAGGTAGATGCGGTGCGCACCGAAAGGGCCTAAGAGAAGCGCGAGTCCGCTGCCTACCAACCGCTGATCTTCCACGATCACCACCGCAGTATCCGCCAGGGGTAGGGCCTGTTTCGGGGTGAAGGGGCCACCAGCGTACACCTTGGCGTGCAGTAAAAAAAGGATCAGCAGGCATGCAGTTCTCCACCCTAGCATCTGTTGCCCCATGCTTCAAAAGTAGAACGGGCACCAGTCTGTGCCGATGCCCGTTCCCATGTGTGCTGTATAGCTTACTTGCCGGCTGCGAACCGTCGGGCTACTTCAGGCCAGTTCACCACGTTCCAGAAGGCGGTGATGTAGTCCGGACGGCGGTTCTGGTAATGGAGGTAATAGGCGTGTTCCCACACGTCCATTCCCAGGATCGGGGTTCCGCCGCAGCCGGTGTTGGGCATCAACGGGTTGTCTTGATTGGGAGTGCTGCACACCTCAAGCTTGCCGCCCTTGTGTACGCACAACCAAGCCCATCCGCTTCCGAAACGTGTAGCCCCGGCAGCGGCGAACTTCTCCTTGAAGGCATCGAACGAACCGAATGCCGCAGTGATCGCATTGGCAAGCTCGCCGGTGGGTGCGCCGCCCGCATTGGGCGCCATGATGGTCCAGAACAGGCTGTGGTTGTAGTGGCCACCGCCGTTGTTGCGCACGGCCATGTTGTTCATGTCCATGGTCTTCTGCAACTCTTCAATGCTCTTGTCGGCATCGGCGGAGCCTTCGAGGGCCTTGTTCAGGTTGGTAACGTAGGCATTGTGGTGCTTGCCATGGTGGATCTGCATGGTAAGCGTATCGATGTGGGGTTCCAGTGCGTCGTGCGCGTAGGGGAGGTTGGGTAGGGTGAAGGCCATTTTGGTCGGTTTCTGACGGGTTTCCGTCGAATGTTCAGGCCGAAGATAAGGCTACTGGGTACCACCCCCTTGCAGGGATCATAAGTCCCATTACTTTTGCGCCCACTTTCACCAAAAGCACAAGGAAAAATGATCAAGAAGTTCGCACTGCTCGCCACCGTGGCAGCCCTCTTCGTTGCATGCGGAAGCAGCACGCAGGAGAACATGGAGAACCAGGCTAACGATGCTGCCAACGCAGCTCAGGAGACCCTGGACAAAGCCGCTGCTGAAGCTGAAGCTGCTGCCAAAGAGGCTGCTGCTGCTGCTGAAGCTGCTGTTGACACCGCCGCTGCTGCTACCGAAACGGCTGTTGAAGCTGTGAAGGAAGCTGCTGGCCACTAAGCCAACGCGCTACCCATAGTAAAGGGGCCTTCGGGCCCCTTTCTTTTTAGGGTCTTCGGCTGGTCCTAGCGTAGTCGAAGGTTCACGCTGATACGCGGTGCCTGTTCGAG
>JAEYWT010000300.1 GCA_023428865.1 Bacteroidota bacterium
AGCAAAAGCTGCGCGTTTGATCACCTTTTCCGAAGATGGTGAGGTCCTCTCCTCGCAAAGCCTGACCCATGAAGGCCGGCACCACGCGACCATCGTTCAACCGCATACGGGGGCCATATGTATTGAAGATGCGGACCATGCGCGTTTCCACACCGTGGTAGGTGTGGTAAGCCATGGTGATGGCTTCTTGGAAACGTTTGGCCTCATCGTACATGCTGCGCTTGCCAACAGGGTTCACATGGCCCCAATAGCTCTCGCTCTGCGGATGCACTTTCGGATCGCCATACACTTCGCTGGTGCTGGCCACGATGATCCGCGCCTTCTTCACCCGCGCCAGACCAAGCAGGTTGTGTGTTCCCAACGAACCCACTTTCAAGGTCTGGATGGGGATCTTCTCGTAGTCGATGGGCGATGCAGGCGATGCGAAGTGCAGGATGTACTTCAGCTCGCCAGGCACATGCACGAACTTGGAGACGTCGTGGTGGTAGAACTCGAAATCCTCCCGATGGAAGAGGTGTTCGATGTTCTTGAGGCTACCGGTGATCAGGTTGTCCATGGCGATCACGTGGTAGCCTTCCTTCAGGAACCGATCGCATAGGTGCGAACCCAGGAAACCGGCGGCACCGGTGATCAGAACGCGGCCTTTCTTCTTCTCGACCCGGCGGGTGGACGCTACGGGCGCCTTGTGGGAAATCTTGCGGGCCGGCGCCTTCGCGGGTTTGCGGGCTACGGGTTTCGCGGCCCGCGTGGTTCCCGCACCACGGCCGGTTTTGGGAGTAGGTCGACCCGATGGGTCGACACTACGGGTGCCACCGACCACGGCGGTGGTTGTTCGTTTCGTTGCCTGTTTCTTGGCCATGTCATCAGGCTTTCGCCGTGGCTTTGGTGCTGTTCTTCGGACTATGTGCGGCGGTGACCACGTTACGACCGATGCTGACGTAGTGGAAACCCTTCGCTTGCATCTCTTCCAGTTCGTACAGGTTACGTCCGTCGAACACGGTGCGCTCCTTCAGGCTCTTCTCCAGACGCTCGAAATCAGGCGTGCGGAACAAGGCCCACTCGGTACAGATGATCAGTGAATCCGCGCCTTTCAGGGCCTCGTATTCATCCTTCGCGTAGTTGATCTTGTCCCCTATCAGCTTCTTCACGTTGGCCGCACCTTCGGGATCGAAGGCCGTTACCGTGGCGCCAGCCTCCACCAACGCATCGATCATGTACAAGGCAGGTGCCTCGCGGATGTCGTCGGTATCAGGCTTGAACGAAAGGCCCCACATGGCGAAGTGCTTGCCTTTCAGATCGCCGCCGTAGTAGGCCTTGATCTTCGGCATCAACGCTGTCTTCTGCTGTTCGTTCACCTCCATCACGCTGTTGATGATCTGGAAGTCGTAACCCGCTTCCTTACCGCTCTTGGCGAGGGCTTGCACATCCTTCGGGAAACAACTTCCACCGTAACCGATGCCGGGGAACAGGAAGCGTTTTCCGATGCGCGTGTCCGTACCCATGCCGATGCGCACCTTGTCCACGTCGGCACCGACCGCTTCGCAGAAGTTCGCGATCTCGTTCATGAACGTGATCTTGGCCGCGAGGAAGGCATTGGCCGCATACTTCGTGAGTTCGGCACTACGCTCGTCCATGAAGATGATGGGGTTGCCCTGGCGCACGAACGGTTTGTACAGGTCTTCCATCAACTTGCGCGCACGCTCGCTGCTGGTGCCCACCACCACACGATCGGGTTTCAAGAAATCGTCCACCGCGAAACCTTCGCGCAGGAACTCCGGGTTGCTCACCACATCGAACTCCACCTTGGCGTACTTGGCCACCTCGGCGTGTACTTTCTCTGCGGTACCAACAGGCACGGTACTCTTGTCCACGAGTACCTTGTAGTCCTTCATCAGCTTGCCGATGTCGCCAGCGGCCTTGAGCACGTAGCTGAGATCTGCACTGCCGTCTTCACCAGGAGGCGTGGGCAATGCGAGGAAAACGATCTGTGCCTTCTCCAGTGCCTCTGCCAGGTTGGTGGTGAAGCTGAGGCGTCCTTGACGGATGTTCCGTTCGAAGAGGACATCGAGGTGCGGTTCGTAGATCGGCACCTTGCCGTCCTTCATCATCTGCACCTTCTCGGCATTGATATCCACACAGACCACGTGGTTGCCGGTCTCGGCGAAGCATGTGCCGGTCACCAGACCGACGTAACCTGTTCCTACTACTGCGATGTTCATGGGCTAGTTGAAGAAGCTCTTCACCGTGTTGGTGATGTGCGTGAGTTGTTCGTTATCCAGTTCGGTGCTCATGGGTAGCGAGAGCACTTCGCGCGTGAGTTGTTCGGTCACCGGGAGCGAACCTTCCGGTGTACGAACGCTCTTGTACGCATTCTGGAGGTGGCAGGATACAGGGTAATAGATCATGGCCGGTATCCCCTGTTCTTCCAAGTGCTTCTTTAGACCATCGCGGCTACCATCGGTCACCATGCCTTCGGCAGGCAGGACACGCAAAGTGTACTGGTGGAAGACGTGGGTGGAAGACGGGTTGCGCTGCGGAACATGTAAGCCCGGGATGCCTTGGAAAGCTGCATCATAGAAGGCCGCAGCCTTGTTCCGAGCGGCATTGTAGCCGTCCAGCTGGGGCAGCTTGATCCGCAGCACGGCTGCTTGCATCGAATCCAAGCGGCTGTTCACCCCCACCACTTCATGGTAATAACGCACTTCGCTGCCGTGGTTGCACACCCGGCGGATCTTCTTGGCCAGCTCGTCATCGTTGGTGAAGAGGGCACCGCCATCGCCATAACAGCCTAGGTTCTTGCTGGGGAAGAAGCTGGTGCTGGCGATGTGGCCGATGCTTCCGCTCTTGCGCTTGGTGCCATCACCGAAGGTGAATTCCGCACCAATGGCTTGCGCATTGTCCTCGATCACATACAGATCATGCTTCTTCGCTATGGCCATGATGGCTTCCATATCCGCCAGCTGCCCGAACAGGTGTACCGGAACAATGGCCTTGGTCTTCGGGGTGATCTTGCGTTCAATGTCGGCAGGATCCAGGTTGAAGGTGCCGGGCAATACATCGGCGAAGACCGGGGTGATACCCAGCAAGCCTACTACTTCCACGGTTGCCACGAAGGTGAATGAAGCGGTGATCACTTCATCACCAGGCTGCAAGCCAAGGGCCATCATGGCGATCTGCAGGGCATCCGTGCCGTTGGCACAGGCGATCACGTGCTTGGATCCGTTGTAGGCCGCAAGCTCCTTCTCGAACTCCTTCACCTCCGGGCCGTTGATGAAGGCGGTGCTGTCGATCACGCGCTGGATGGCCGCATCGACCTCCGGTTTGATCTTCTGGTACTGGCCGACGAGGTCGACCATCTGGATGGGTTTCATCGGCGGAAGCTGGGGCTTTTTCGGAGGACTTCTCCGAGCGGGCGCGAAGATAACCGAAGCCTGGCGCTCTGGTTGAACGGGGAACGGCGAGCCAACCTTGACCGGCGCGGCTACTTTTGCACACCATGCGACCAACGCTCCTGGCCCTTTCGCTGCTGCTTTCGGTAAGCGGCGTGCATGCCCAGACCATGCGCGACACCAGCTTGGCTTTGGTCGCCGTGCATGCGAACTATGCCCAGCAGATCCCTGGTGGCGACCTAGCGGAACGCTTTGGTAGTAACAACAACGTAGGCCTAGGTGCCTGGCGCAAACTGCAGAACAACATCACCCTTGGGGCGGAAGGCAGTTTCATATTCGGCAACCAGGTGCGCGAGCCGGGTATCCTACGCAATGTGATCAATAGTGCCGGCCAGATCGTGGACCAGGAAGGTGAAATGGCCGATGTGTTCCTTTTCCAGCGTGGCTGGAGCGCTTTCGCCACGGTAGGGCGCATTTTTTCGCTCTTCGGACCAAACCCGAACTCGGGGCTGCATGTGAAACTTGGTGGTGGCTACCTACGGCACAAGATCCGTATACAAACACAAAAGAATCTTGTGCCCAACCTGGAGGATGAGTACCTCAAGGGCTACGATCGGCTTGCGGCTGGACCAGCGGGACTGGCTTACATTGGTTACCAGCATTTCGGCAACCGCGGTCGCATCAATTTTCACATCGGCCTGGAGCTTATGGTGGGTGCCACACAACCCCTTCGGGCCTTCAACTTCGATACGGAACAGTACAACAAGGAGCGGCGCCTTGACCTACTTAGCGGGTTGCGCCTGGGCTGGACACTGCCGATCTACAAGAAGAAGGATACCGGCTTCCACTACTACTGATGCCATTGCTCATAGACCTGGGCACCGCACTCTACCACGCGGGGATCAACTTGGCGGCACCGTTCGTACCCAAAGCGCGAGCATGGGTGTATGGTCGTCGTGGCTTATGGGCTCGGCTAGAAGCGAAAGCGGATGCACTACATGGCTGCGTGTGGATCCACTGCGCCAGCGTAGGCGAATTCGAACAAGCACGCCCAGTGCTGGAGACCTTACAACACGAAAGACCTGGTCTTCCCGTGTTGATCACCTTCTTCAGCCCCAGCGGCTACGAAGCGCGGAAGGATCATCCGAACGTGACCCATGTGGAGTATCTGCCTGCCGATAGTAAGCGCCATGCGGAGCGTTTTTTGGCCTTGCTCAAGCCACGCATGGCGGTATTCATCAAGTACGAGTTCTGGTACCACCATCTGAACGCCCTCCATCGCGCGCATGTGCCTACCTACATCGTTAGTGCGATCTTCAGACCATCCCAACCGTTCTTCACATGGTACGGCGGTGCCTACCGGCGGATGCTGCGCTTCTTCGATCATCTGTTCGTTCAGAACGAAGCTTCACGTGACTTGCTCGTCTCCGTAGGTATCCACAACGTAACCGTTAGCGGCGATACGCGGTTCGATCGGGTCGCTGCGATCACCAAGCAGAACGAGGAGCTACCCATCGCGAGAAGCTTCCGCAATGCTTCGGACCTTCCGATCCTCGTAGCAGGTAGTACCTGGCCTGCGGATGAGGCGATCATTCAGCAGGCCTTGCTGGAACTGCCCCATTCACGCGCGATCATGGTGCCGCACGAACTGACAGCGGCACACCTCACTGCGTTGAAAGCCGGTTCACCCGCTCCTGTCGCGTTCTGGAGCCAGGGCGACCCCGCACCCGATACCAGCACGCTGATCATGGACCGGATGGGCTATCTCTCGCGGCTTTACAAGTATGCCGATGTGACC
>JAEYWT010000333.1 GCA_023428865.1 Bacteroidota bacterium
TCACCATCAATACCGGTGGCAATGAAGGGGCTCCGATCTTCAACAGCAAGCGCACCATGATGTATTTCACGCGGTGCCCCATGGAGAAGAAGAAGGTTTATGGCTGCGATATCTGGGTTAGCAAGAAAGTGGGTAACAACTACGCCGAACCGGTCAAGTTGAACCTGCGTCCGGAGAAGAACGATACCATCACGATCGGTCATCCAACTCTTGATAAGGATGAGACCATGTTGGTCTTCGCTAGTGATATGAAATGGCCCGGCCACAAAGGCGGGAAAGACCTGTACAAGGTGAAGCTGGATAAGGACGGAATGCCGACCGGTAGCCCCGTGAACTTGGGAGAGGTGAACTCCGCCAAGGACGAGATGTTCCCCTTCATTCGCCATGATGGAAGTCTCTACTTCTCTTCCAACGGCCGTGCTGGTATGGGTGGCATGGACATCTTTCACGCTGAGAAGTCCGGGGAGACCTGGACCGCAGTGGACAATATGAAGTCGCCTATCAACAGCTCGAACGACGACTTCGGCATCGTATTCGAAGGGGAGGAAGAGCGTGGGTTCTTCACCAGTAACCGCCCCGGCGGAAAAGGCCAGGATGATATCTGGCGTTTCTACCTACCCAATCTGGTCTTCGGTCTGCAAGGTACCGCCTACGACAAGGCTACTGGCCAGCCTTTGCCCGGTGCTAAGATCAGTGTGGTGGGTACCAACGGCAGCAACTTCAGCGCCATTACGGACGATAACGGCGGATTCACCTTCATTGAGAACGGTAAGGACCGTTACATCAAGGAGAACACGTCGTACAGCATTCTGGCCGAGAAGGAAGGATACCTCGTGGTGAAGGATCAGGTGACCACCGTGGGCCTGCAAGAGAGCACCACCTTCGTGAAGGAGTACTTCCTGCAACCAGCTGCAAAGGGTGGTGTAGTGAACCTGCCGAGTGTGATCTACGACGTGGATAAGTTCGACCTGCGTCCAGAAGGCAAGGATTCGTTGGAAGTGGCTTACCAGACCTTGGTGGATAACCCTACGCTCGTGGTGGAACTGCGCTCCCACACCGATGCCCGCCCAACGCGTACCTACAAAGGCGGGAACAAAGAGCTGAGCCAATTGCGCGCCCAGAGCTGCGTGAACTACCTGATCCAGCGTGGTATCGATCCAGCGCGTTTGGTGCCCGTAGGCCGTGGTTCCGATGAACCGATCATCACGATGGACGTGATCAAGAAGATGGCAACCAAGGAAGAACAAGAAGCCGCGCACCAACGGAACCGCCGCACCGACTTGAAAGTGTTGGGTTACGACTTCGTTCCCAAAGCCAATTAGCGAAGACCCTGAACGGAAGAGCATCTGCCTAACGGTGGATGCTCTTCTTCATTATACACCCGCCTCAACGCCATCACCTGGCGGCCCATGCATGAACGCCGATCGTTACGCCCAACGTGGTGTCTCCTCTGGTAAAGAGGATGTTCACAAGGCCATTGCCAACCTGGACAAAGGACTTTTCCCCAAGGCCTTTTGCAAGGTGGTGGCGGACGAGCTTACCGGTAGTGCAGACCATTGCATCGTGATGCATGCGGACGGGGCTGGTACCAAGAGCTCACTGGCCTACGCCTACTGGAAACAGACCGGCGATATCAGCGTTTGGCATGGCATCGCCCAGGACGCCATCGTGATGAACCTGGACGACCTGCTTTGTGTGGGCGCCACGGACAACATCCTGCTCAGTAGCACGATCGGCCGGAACAAGCGGTTGATCCCCGGTGATGTGATCAGTGCCTTGATCGAAGGCACCGAGAACTTCCTGCAGCAGATGCGCGACCTTGGTATCGGTATCCGCAGCACGGGTGGAGAGACCGCCGATGTGGGTGATCTGGTGCGCACCGTGATCGTGGATAGCACAGTGGTGTGCCGCATGCAGCGTGATCAGGTGATCGACAATGCCCGTATACAAGCCGGTGATGTGATCGTGGGCTTGGCCAGCTACGGAAAGGCGACCTATGAAGATGCCTACAACGCCGGCATGGGTAGCAATGGCCTAACCAGTGCCCGCCACGACGTCTTCGCCAAAGCATTGGCCCAAGCGTTCCCCGAAACCTTCGACCCCGGCACTCCGGCAGCGCTGGTGTACAGCGGCCAAGGGCTACTCACCGATCCCTTGCCCGGCACGCCGCTCGATCTCGGAAAGGCGGTGCTTTCGCCCACACGTACCTACGCCCCGGTGGTGAACGAGGTATTCAAGGCCATGCGCCAACACATACACGGCATGGTGCATTGCAGTGGTGGGGCGCAGACCAAGGTGTTGCACTTCGTGGAAGGCTTACGCATCATCAAGGATGACCTGCTGCCCATTCCCCCGCTCTTCGATACCATCCAACGCATGAGCAGCACCAGCTGGCAGGAGATGTACAAGGTCTTCAACATGGGCCATCGAATGGAGTTCTATGTTCCAGTAGCACAGGCTCAGGAGATCATCGCCATCGCGAATTCTTTTGGTATTGAAGCGAGGGTGATCGGCAGGGTGGAGGCGGCACCACAGAAGGAAGTCATCCTCACCAGTCCGCACGGCGTATTCACTTACCATTGACAAGAACCTTCGGCAGCTATCCATCGGTGTCCTGCGGGCCCGTTCTTCCCTATGTCAGACCTCCTTTCAAAGCTTTCAGCCCTGTTCGACCGTCGCGAAGAGATCGGCAAACAACTGGCCGACCCCAGTGTGATCGCCGACCAGAAGCGTTTCGTTGAACTGAACCGGACCTACCGTGATCTGGAACCAATCACCCTAGCCTTCCACCGCTTCAAACGCCTGCACGACGACCTGGCTGGTGCTGAAGTGATCCTCCGGACGGAGAAGGACCCGGAGATGTTGGAAATGGCGCGGGCCGAGCGCGAGGAGAACAGCGCCGCCATTGCCACCATGGAAGAGGAGGTGCGCTTGATGCTGGTGCCCAAAGACCCCAACGATGCCCGCAATTGCACGGTGGAAGTACGCGCCGGTACGGGTGGAGATGAGGCCAGCCTTTTCGCCGGAGACCTTTACCGCATGTACACGAGGTATTGCGAAGGACTCGGCTGGAAGATCGAAGTGGCCGATGTGAGCGAAGGCACCGTTGGCGGCTATAAAGAGGTGGTCTTCAACGTGATCGGCGAGGGCGCTTATGGCGTAATGAAATTCGAGGCCGGGGTGCATCGCGTACAAAGGGTGCCCAGCACCGAAGCCCAAGGGCGGATCCACACCAGCGCGGCTACCGTGAACGTGCTGCCCGAAGCTGAAGAAGCTGACGTGGACCTGAAAGAGAGCGATGTGAAGATGGAGACCGCACGTAGCGGCGGTGCTGGTGGCCAGAACGTGAACAAGGTGGAGACCAAGGTGCGCCTAACCCATATCCCTACGGGGCTGGTTGTGATGTGCCAGACGGAACGCAGCCAGCTGGGCAACCGCATGAAGGCCATGCAGATGCTGCGCACCAAATTGTACGAGGATAAAGTGCGTGAGCAGGAAGCCGCCGTAGCCGCCCAACGGAAAAGTCAGGTGAGCAGTGGTGACCGTAGTGCCAAGATCCGAACCTACAATTTCCCGCAGAGCCGGGTGACCGATCACCGCATCGAATTCACCGTACACAACCTGCCGCAGGTGATGAACGGCGACCTACAGGAGATGATCGATGCCTTGCAACTCGCCGAACGCACCGAAAAGCTAAAGGCCGAAGCAGGACTTTGATCATTCCGGTTCCCAGAGCGATCTTCGCACCCATGTTCGCCGAAGCGGACATGCTGGAGAACCGTGACCCGCACCGAATTAGTTGCCGCCATCCGAAGGAAAAGGAGCCTGCTTTGTGTAGGCCTTGATACGGAAGCCCATCTCGTGCCTGAACATTTCCAGCACGAAAGCCATCCAGTGCGTGCATTCAACGAGGCCATCGTGGAGGTGACCCATCCGTTCGCCGTAGCCTACAAACTCAACCTTGCGTTCTATGAGGCGTTGGGTGATGAGGGTTGGTTGGACCTGGAGGTTACCATCGCCTTCATCCGGAGCAAGGGCGACGCATTCATCATTGCCGATGCGAAACGTGGCGATATCGGCAATACCGCACGGAAATACGCTGAGGCCTTCTTCGATCGACTTGATGTGGACGCGGTGACACTATCTCCCTACATGGGGCGCGACAGCGTTACTCCGTTCCTTGGGCATAAGGGAAAGTGGGCCATCGTTCTGGGTGTTACCAGTAATCCTGGAGCGGAAGATGTACAGTTCATCCGCACCGAAAGCGGCCGTCCGTTGTACGAGACCGTGATCCGTCGTACAGCCGAATGGGGCAGGTCCGATGAACTCATGTTCGTGGTGGGCGCCACCCGCCCTGCTGTGCTTGCCGAGGTGCGCGCGCTGGCGCCCGATCATTTTTTCCTGGTGCCCGGTGTTGGTGCCCAAGGTGGAGATCTACAAGAAGTGATGAAGGCAGGCCTGACCCCGGATGGAGGATTACTCATCAACAGTAGCCGGGGCGTACTCTATGCTGGCCAAGGTGACCAAGCCATACCGGCCGCGCGGGCTGCCGCACAAAGCCTCCAGCGCGAAATGGCCCAGGCCATGTCCGCCGCCTTGATCTGAGGCCGGGGCCTTGTTGGATCCGGATCGATCCGCTACTTTATACGACGCTGTACTGACGAATTAATCGTCATGCGGTTGCGTCATGGACCAAGCCTCTACATTCAGCCAGCCATACCCGGCAGATGGATCCTTCCTCCCCCGACTTCACGTGGTGCGCAGCGTGCCAGCCAGGCCGTTGTTGTTGGAACCTGGTTTTCCCTATGGGGAAGATCTGTTGCAATACATCTGGGCAGCGCGCTTGTTCGATCATCATGCCCTGCGCACCACCGATGGCCGCCATGTGGAGGTGATCAAACCCGGACGTATACAAGGGAATAGCGGCCCTGACCTGCTCGATGCCCAAGTGCGGATCGATGATCAATTATGGGCCGGAACCGTTGAGGTCCACCTGCGCAGTAGCGAATGGAACGCCCACGGCCACCAGTTCGATCCGGCCTACGAGAACGTGGTGCTGCACGTGGTTTACGAACACGATGCCGAGGTACGCACCCAGCAGGGACGCGCACTACCAACGGTTGAGTTACTGCCTCGTGTTTCTTCGGATAGCATCGCGCTCCATCATCAGCTGATGCGGGATCAAAGTTTCGTGCCCTGTGCATCCCACTTAGGGCAAGTGGACCAGATGCTCCTGAGTTCGTGGTTGGAACGGGTGGCCGTGGAACGGTTGGAACGGAAGACCCAAGAGGTGGAAGCTCTCTACCACCAATTGAACGGTGATGCAGTCGAGACGCTCTACCACATGCTTGCTCGGGCCTTCGGGTTGAAGGTGAATGCCGAACCCTTCGGTATGCTCGCACACGCATTGCCATTGCGCATCCTTCAAAAATACCGCGACGATGTGCTCCGCACCGAGGCCTTGCTTTTTGGCCAGGCCGGGCTCCTGCAAGTGGACTTCATAGACGAATATCCTAGGGAATTGCAGCACGAACATGCGTTGCTCTCCAGGCTTCACCACCTTCGTCCAGCACCGGTCGCGGCTTGGAAGTTCGGTCGTATGCGGCCGGTGAACTTCCCCACCGTCCGGTTGGCCCAATTGGCTCAGGTCCTGGTTCAGTGTAACGGTGGCCTTGCCGATCTGCTACATACGAGCAACGCGGTCGAGCTGCGACAGGTATTGGACGTTACAGCCAGCCTCTATTGGTCCACGCATTACCGTTTCGACCACCCGTCCGAGTCGCGCCAGAAGCGCCTCGGACGCACCGGTGCCGATCACATCATCATCAATGCGGTGGTCCCTGTGCTCTTCGCCGTAGGCAAGGTCCGTGGCGATCAAAGCCTCGCCGATCGTGCCATGGACCTTCTAGAACAATTGCCCCCCGAGGCGAACACCACCTTGGCAGCATGGGAACGCCTGGGTATAACGGCCGATACCGCTTCCCGTGGCCAGGCGCTGCTCGAACTGAAGAATATGTACTGCGCCGCCCGTCGTTGCTTAAATTGCGCCATCGGCAACCAATTGCTCCGTGCCAGCGTCCAAGGTATCGGGCATGGCTGCCCTTTGCGATGATCGACAATATCAAGACCTTCTTCGAACGGCAGGCCTTCGGGGTCTGCGAATGGTGGGCCCACAAGCTCAACATCAAGTTGGAGCAAGTGCGCCTGTCCTTCATCTACCTGAGTTTCATCACAGCAGGTCTGCACCTCGTGGTGTACTTGGTCATGGCCTTCGTGCTGCAGCACAAGGAACATATCAAGCGCCCATTGCGGAAACGGAGCACGGTGTGGGAATTGTGATCAGGCGTTTACGCTGGAGCAGCTAGTTTAGCCTGCTCATGCGTACGCTCATAACCGGTTCCAATGGGTTGCTCGGCCAAAAGCTCGTTGCAGCCCTGCGGCAAGACCTTGCTATTGACCTGCTGGCTACCAGCCGCGGATCCGATCGCACCCCGGATCCACTTGGATCACAGTATCGCCCCATGGACATCACCTTGGCTGCAGAGGTGGATCAGGTGTTCGATGCCTTCAGACCCGAGGTGGTGATCCATACCGCGGCTATGACCAATGTGGATGCCTGCGAACTGGACCCAATCGCTTGCGAACTCCAGAACGTTACAGCCACCGAGCACCTCGTTCGAGCCGCTGAACGCCATGGCGCACACTTCATCCACCTGAGCACGGACTTCATCTTCGATGGTCTCCATGGCCCCTACCGGGAAGAGGATGAGCCCGCACCGCTGAGCATCTACGGTCACAGCAAGCTCAAAGCGGAACGGATCGTGATCAACAGCCGGTTATCGAAGTGGGCCATCGCTCGAACCATCATCGTTTATGGCATAGCCGAGGGTTTGAGCCGAAGTAATGTGGTCCTTTGGGCGAAGAGTGCCTTGGAAAAGGGGCAACCCATCAACGTAGTGGACGATCAATGGCGCATGCCCACCTTGGCCGAAGACCTGGCCGATGGTTGCATCCGCATCGCTAAGCAAGGTGCCACAGGCATTTATCACCTCAGTGGCCCTGATGGTATGAGCATACTCGAACTCGTGAACAGGGTAGGGGAGTTCTTCGAACTGGATAAGTCGGTGGTCTCGCCGGTGAAGAGCGGATCACTCGGGCAGCCCGCACGACGCCCTCCCAAAACCGGTTTCATTCTAGACAAAGCGCGCCAAGAGCTTGGTTATTCGCCGCTTGGGTTCGAGGCTGGCCTGGCCGTATTGCGTGATCAACTCACCGAGCAGAAGCGTTAGCGGGTAGTTTAGACGACTTCTGGTCGAACGCCGTATACTTGTACTGCGCGGCCCTGATCCTCTCCCCAAACGCGCTTATGGATCGGCTATCGTTATTGCGCCCAACGTCTCTCTCCGGTAAGCGTTATGTAGGTCACTAACACATCGGGTACCTGTTGCTCCCAGGCCCGGAACGGGAGCGCCATGGACAGGAGTGAAAAGAACAGTAAGGGAAGGGAGCGGCTGAAAGACCTGCTCGATATGCACCGCGAAGAACGGCGTGGTGTCATGTGGCTCATGGTGATCTGCTTGGGCCTTGCCGCTTGGGTGGTCTACGAACAATGGATACGACCGGCGAAACAGTATGACCTTGCTGAGCAACGCGCTCGTATGGATGCGTGGCTTGCACAACGATCCGAGGCTCAGAAGGATAGTGTGCCAGTGCGCTTGTTCACCTTCGATCCCAATAGCATTGGTAGGGAAGAATGGCGGGCGCTGGGATTGACGGATAAACAGGTCGATGGCATAGAGCGCTACCAAAGCAAGGGAGGTGAGTTCCGTACGAAGCAGGACCTGGCTCGTATGTACACCATCCCGCCAGAAAAGTACGCGGCCTTGGAGCCATACATCCAGTTGCCCGAAAAGCTCAACCGAAAGACTTTTGAGCGCAACGGACGAGAGCAACGTCGGATAGAACGGTTTGACAACGACGAACCGTCCGGAACGATCCGGGAACGAGTGCCTTACGTGCCCAAAAATGTTCAGAAGGTGGAAGTGAATTCGGCCGATACCACCACACTGATAGAGCTACCCGGCATCGGGCCGGCTTTTGCGCGCGGCATCGTCAAATTCCGAGATGCGCTAGGCGGTTTCCGCTCGCTGGATCAGCTCAATGAGGTCTATATCCTACAGGACAAGCCTGACGCCGTGTTGAAGTTGAAGGAACTTCTGATCCTCGATACGCTGGCCATTCAACGTATTCGGATCAATACCTGCACGGTGGAGGAGCTGGCAGCACATCCTTATGTGCGCTGGAAGATCGCCAAACCCTTGATCGCCTATCGCCAACAGCACGGGCCGTTCGAACAACTGGCCGATATCAAAGGCTGTGTGGCCGTGAGTGAGGAGGTCTTCCGTAAACTTGCACCCTACCTCACCGTGGAGTGAACGAACTCGAGCACAGACTGAAGGCCGCCATCCGAGCGGTGCCGGATTTTCCGAAACCAGGCATTCTGTTCCGCGACATCACACCGGTGCTGGAAGATGCCGCGCTCTGTAATGCGGCTGTGAGTGGTTTCCGCCAGGCGCTCGTTCAACACCGTATCGATGCCATCGCCGGTATCGAGAGCCGCGGTTTCCTCTTCGGTATGCCCTTGGCCATGGCCTTGAACATCCCCTTCGTTACCGTGCGCAAGAAGGGCAAGCTGCCTTGGAAGACCGTGAGCTACAAGTACGACCTCGAATACGGCAGCGCCGAGGTGGAAATGCACGTTGACAGCGTGAAGCCCGGTATGCGTGTGATGGTCCACGACGACCTGCTCGCCACCGGTGGTACAGCCGCCGCAGCTGCCGAACTGATCAAAAAGCAGGGAGGCACGGTCGCCGCCTTCAGCTTCCTTATCGAACTTTCCTTCCTCAACGGCATGGATCGCTTGAAGCCTTACGGGGCCGATGTGGTCAGCCTGGTCACCTATTGATCCCTCCGCCTCCGGGCGCCACACCCATGGAATTCACCCGTACCGAGAACCAGACGATGATCGCGCAAAGCGTGCGCGACCTGTGCGAACGCGAAGTGCGCCCCAACGTGATGGAGTGGGACGAGAGCCAGCATTTCCCCAAGGAGCTATTCACCAAACATTTCGGCCCGGCCGGTATGTTGGGCGTTTTCGTTCCGGAGGAATACGGAGGATCCGGCCTAGGCTACCATGAATATGTGGAGACCATCGTAGAGGTGGCCCGCATATGCGGCAGCATCGGCCTCAGTGTGGCGGCGCACAACAGCCTCTGCACCGGCCACATCAACTACTTCGGTAACCACGAGCAGAAGACCAAGTGGCTCACCAAATTGGCCACCGGTGAATGGCTTGGTGCCTGGGCGTTGACAGAACCCAACACGGGAAGCGATGCCATGCGCATGAAATGCACGGCCCGCAAAGAAGGGAAGGTGTGGGTGCTGAACGGCACCAAGTGTTGGATCACCCATGGCAAGAGCAGTGATGTGGTGGTGGCCATCGTACGCACTGGGGAGTTGGGCGACAGCAAAGGCATGACCGCCTTCGTGATCGAGCGCGGCACACCGGGCATGAAAGCCGGCAAGAAGGAGAACAAATTGGGCATGCGTGCCAGCGAGACCGCCGAGGTGATCTTCGAGGATTGCCGCGTGTCCGAAGAGAACATCCTAGGCAACGTGGGCGAGGGGTTCCAGCAGGCCATGAAGATCCTGGACGGTGGTCGCATCAGCATCGCGGCCCTCAGCCTGGGCATTGCCAAAGGCGCCTACGACGCCAGCGTGAAGTACGCCAAAGAGCGCGAGCAATTCGGACAGCCCATCGCCAACTTCCAAGCCATCGCCTTCAAACTGGCCGACATGGCTACGCGGATCGAAGCGTCTGAACTCCTGATCCAACAGGCCAGCCACTTCAAGAACACGGGCCAGAACAAGAAGGTGACCACCATCGGCGCCATGGCCAAGTACTATGCCAGCGAGACCTGCGTATGGGCCAGCAACGAGGCCGTGCAGATCTTCGGGGGCTACGGCTACACGAAGGATTTCCCCGTGGAGAAGTTCTACCGCGATAGCAAGCTCTGCACCATCGGCGAGGGTACCAGCGAGATCCAGAAGCTGGTGATCAGTAGGAATGTGTTGAAAGGATAGGGTTAGTGCACCACCAATTCAGCACCGCTGATCCATCGCGAAGCATCGCTCAGGTGGATGTGGTACGAACCGGAGGCTAGGTTCCCAGGCAAGGTATGTGGACCTTGCGACCTTGGGATGGCGCTCTCCTGCACCAACCGCCCATCGTTACTTACCACGCTCAGGCGCAGCCGCCCTTGTACCACGAAGTTCGCCGGTAGCTCCACGCTCACCTGCGCCGCGCCACCTTGTCCCACCGGGTTGGGCCATACGCGCAGCACATCCTTCAGGTTGGTGATCTGCGTTTCCACGCCTGTCACCAAGTGGCAGCCGGGTTCTAAACAACCCATGCTGTCTGTCTTCACCACCCACACATCTTGGGTGTACAGGAGGGTATCGGCGTGGGTAACAGATAGTGCCGTGCCACAGGCGATGAAGCCGCCATCCGGTGTGGGTGCCACATCGCGGAAAAGGCCGCGGCCGTTGCTTGTCAGGCTGTCGTGGTATTGGTAGCTCCTCATCCATAAGCTGTCACCGTTGCTCGTGGTACGCAGGAGCACGCCGTAGTACTGATTTCCCGGAAGGGTTTGGGCACCGGCGGCAATAAGATCGCCACTGGGACTCACCTCTTGAACTACTAAAAGTGCGGGGCTTAGTTCAACCCCACCATACTGTCTTTCCCAGATGAATGAGCCATCATCTGCATCCAGCTTTGCCAGGTAGCGACGCGACAAAAAATTGCTACCGTGAGGCCACCCGCTTGCCACCAGAATGTTCCCATCAGCAGCGGTGGTCAGATGCGCGTTCGGTTCATCATATTCGGTTCCCCACTTACGGTCCCAGATCA
>JAEYWT010000354.1 GCA_023428865.1 Bacteroidota bacterium
CCCTAGGGGTGAAGAACACAAGAACGAACCACGAAATGACGGCTAGAGCGAGTCGCTCTCATCCGTTCACTTTGATCGGACCATCACATGATCCAAGAAGGCACGGTAGACCTTGGTAGCCTCGAAACCTTCGGCCCAGAAACTGCGCACACCGCTACGGAACGCGGCGGTGGCCATTGGTCCGGCCCTGAACGCATCCAGTATCCCCGCGATCTCCGCGGCAGAGGGGTCACGAGGCAAGAGCAAGCCTGTCCGGTCACATACGAGCTCGCGCACCCCGCCAGAATCAGCCACCACCAATGGGATACCGAAGCTGGCGGCTTCCTGTGCCGCCACCGCAACACCACCTTCCAGCTGGGCAAGGTGTAGGAATACATCCACCGGATGCGAGCGATACCAGGCCATGATATCGGCATTCTGCATCATTCCCTTGAACGTGGGCTTGATATGGGATGGTAGCTGTGCCGCTGCAGCCATGATCCTCTGCTCATCCTCACCGCTACCGAAATGGACCCATTCCACCGGGGTGCGCACGTGCTTGAGCGCTTCGATCAGCAGATCCACACGTTTTCGAGGGATCAGGAAGGAACAGCTCACCACGCGTAAGGGGCCCGTGGGGTCATGTGGCCCAGCACCATGATCAGTGGTGCCCAAACGAGCCAAGGTGAACAATGCAGCGCGGTCTGGATGTTTCTGCTGAAGATGCTCCATACCTGTGCGCGAGGCGCAGTACACACGCTCCACGTGCTTCAATTGGAACTGGCGGAAGGGGATCCACCCATTGGTGTTCTGTTCCTCGTAGATATCGAAGCCATGTGCACGACTGAAGAACCTCAACGAAGGAATTCGGGTTCGCACGATGCCCAGTACGGTGGCCCAATCATGCGTCCAATAAGCGTAGAGCTGCACACGCTCGGGATCATAGCCCACCATCGTGCTGGTGCGCAAGACCTCGGCTCGTTGGATGAATTGGGCGATGCGTGACCGTAGCGTAGGCCATTGCTTCCAGAACACCATCACGGTGGGTGCATCGGCCCACAACGAGCGAAGGAGTTGCCACACCACACTACGATACCTGAAAAATCGTCCGAAGGAAGCTCGGTTGAACGGGTCTGCGATCGGATGGCGCACTTCGGCATTCGCCGGAATGGCACGCAAAGCACCATCGGCATGTTCCGGAAAGATCACCACGCGCTCGAAGCGCTCACACAGCACAGGTAGTTCGTTCTCGAGGAAAGCCTCTCGGAACCCATGCGGAAAACGGGTGGTGAACAACCAAAGCTCCTTCATGCCTTACGATCGCCACGCCCCTTGGCGGCGTAAGAAAGCAAGTAACGCCATTTCTCCCAGTCAGCGAAACCGGACAAGCGCAAGTGTTCCCATGCAGGTCGCCAGCCGAATGCCGGCAGGTGGTAGAAGAGCGACCGCCAATGATGGTCTACCTGGACTTGGAGTGCATTGGCATCGAACGTTCGGCGTTCTCGGCAAAGCCGCATAAGCTCTTGCATCCAGCGTTCGAAACCGCGGACATCAGCTGCCGTTAATGGGCGGGGAAAGCACTTCACCGTGGCTAGTTGGTATGTGCATTCTTCATCGGATAGTGGCCAGCCCAACTGCGCGAACACATACTGATAAAGAAACCTTAGATCCGCCGCACGATCACGGCCATGAGCGATGTTCATGGAACCCTTGCGGTACTGGATCAAGGGTCGGTCCACATTGAGGAAGTCCGTATGCCGTGCCAGTTCCAACTGGTGCATCCAGTCTTCTCCGTACTTCGGCCAATCATCGCTGAACCGGACATCGTGCGCTCTGATCACCGAGGTACGATAGGCTGCAGCTGGCTGATTCAATGCCACCCCGAACAACAACCTGGCCTTGCACGCTTCATTGCTCAATTCCACACGATGCCAGATATCAGGATCGGACATCAGTTGGATGTGTCCACTGGTACCACCGACTTCTGGATGCGCATCCAATACGGCCACCTGCACCTCGAACCGATCGGGGAACATGATGTCATCCGCATCCACCCGGATGATGTACTCCCCTTTCGCAGCATCCATGCCCCGCTGTGCGGCTCCGCCTGGACCTACGTTCTTCTGTAGTTGAATGATCCGCATACGGGGATCCGTACAGGCGCGAAGGATCTCCAAGCTGCTGTCGGTACTCGCATCATCCACCGCAATGAGCTCGAAATCCTGGAACGTTTGGGCGAACACACTATCCAAGCAATCCTGCAGGAAGGGGGCCTTGTTGTAGACCGGTATGACCACCGAAGCTTTCATGCCTTCCACAGACCGAGTTTACGCCCCAGCCGGAACGAATTCCATTCCGGTGCACCCAAGCTAGGATAAAGCTCTTTCCAGCGCCGATCCAATGCCTCCTCCTCCAACGCCAGATCGATCCCAGCGATGGAACGTAAGCGTTTCAGCATAGCGAACTCACCGGGTGTGGCCATGGAAGCATGCCACTTCACCAGGAAACGGTATACCATGCGCCGTACGATGGAAGCATGTTCTTTGCGGGCGTTGGATCTGCGCACGGCAGGCCACTCCGGATGACCTAGACGCAGCATGGCCGCTAGATCCTCCTGCGCTGTAGCCTCTGCCATGGCATGCAGTAAAGCCGCGGTTTCCACCACGAACCCAGCAGTGCCTTGTGCGGTCTTGCTCTGGGCTTGAAGTCGGAACACGGCGAGGTCCACTGCGCTAGTGCGCAACCTTTCGGTACCGAACGCGAAGAGCACACGCCACCATAGGTCGAGGTCCATGCAATAGTGCAGTGCCGGATCGATACCGCCCACCTCGCGCACCGCATCCATGCGATAGAAGGTGGATTGTTGAGCCACACTGGGTGCGGTGAAAAGGGTTCCGGGCTGGCCAGGATCGTTCAACACCGATCGTTCGCGTGATCCATCCGGATGTAGCAGAACGCGATGGCCTTGGAAAATGAGCATTCCTGGATCGGCGAGGAAGGCTTCGCCAACCGCTGCCAATGCCCCTGGCAGGTACAGATCATCGCTATTGAGCCAACCGAAGACCGCACCTGAGGCGTGTTCCAAGCCTTTGTTGATGGCATCGCTCTGGCCGCGGTCACTCTCGCTGCACCACCAAGTGAGGCGATCAGCGTAGCGTTCGATCACCTCTTTCGATCCATCAAGGCTTCCTCCGTCCACAACGATATGTTCCACTGCTGGATGGTTCTGTCCATGGACGGAACGCATGCATTCTTCCAGGTATTCCTTCTGGTTGAAGCTCGGGGTGATGATGGTGATCTTCGGATGTGTCATTGTCCCTGTAGCAACACCTCTTGGTAGACCTTCCATGTACGCGCCGCCATCACTTCCAGGGTGAACTCCGTTGGTATACGGGCCCGCGCATTCTCACCCATGGCCATGCCTCGTTCTCGATCGTACACCATCGTGAGCATGTGAGTGGCCAATTCATCTTGGGTCGTAAAGAGTAGCCCGGTCACTCCGTGTTCGACCAGTTCCGGTGTAGCACCCGAAGCATGACCGATCACCGGGATCCCAGCCGCCATGGCTTCGAGCACGATACGGCCCAAGGCTTCGTGCTTGGAACATTGAAGTACGCAATCGGCGTTCCCTAACAATTCGGAAATGTCATCAACGAACCCATGGAAGACGACAGCCTTTTGCAAGCCGAGCTCGTCCACCAACTTCCTCACGGCATCGGAACGGCCACCGCCCACCAGATGCAACGTCGTATTCTTCTCTTCACCATGGACCTTGGCAAAGGCGCGTACGGCCAACTCCTGGCCTTTCGACGGATGGAAGAGCGCAGCTAGCAGGAAGTCGAACCCCGCGTTGACAGCACCAACACGTTGCGCCGGCAGTGCGTTCTCGGAACAGATCCCATTGGGTATGACATGGACAGGGATATCGAGAGGGAGGAGTGTCCGCATATCCGACACTACGGCCTGGGACAATGCGATGATGCCCTGCGCCTGCCGCAATTCCTGTGCATATCGTCGTACACCACCGTCCACGCTGAAACCATAGTGCAGGAATGGAAGTTCACGGATGTGCCATACATGCGGAACTCCCAGAGCTCGTGCCACCACACCACCGATGCCTATGACGGAACTGTTGGTGTGAACGAGTTCCACTTGTCGCTTCCGCGCGAAGGTTTCGATGGCCACCGATGCTTGTCTTGCCGACCGATCCCGCTCGCGTGCTGCACGCCTGAACCGCATACGCTGCAACAGCCGATGATGCGGCCCGCCCGAAAAGACGCGTTTGTGCATCCATGTCTGGAAGGGTATGACCACATGTGCGATGTCGTGCTTCTGCAGGATGCTTCGGAACGGTCCATCTGCGGCAAGCACTACAAGGGGTTCTATTCTTCCTTGTTCCCGAAGGGTGATGATCAGATCGAGCAACGAGCGGTTGGCACCATACAGTTCGGCGTAGTGCGTGAGGTATAGCACACGCTTCATGGTCATGTTGCACGAACCGCCTTCTCTAGTATCCGTTGCAGCTCTGCCACCTGTACCTCCACGCGATGTGCTTGTTCCACGTACGCTCTTCCCGCCGTGCCGAAACGTTGCGCCAAAGACGGTTCATCCACCAAACGAACCATGTTCGCAGCCATACCCTCTACGTCGTGCTCGGCACAGAGCAGGCCGCGCACCTCGTGCGCTACCACGTCGGCTATGCCTGCGTGATAGGTGGAAACCACCGGAACACCTGTAGCCATGGCTTCGAGCACGGCTAATGGCGTGCCCTCATGATCGTTCGTTGCCGTTACCACACTGTGCTGAACGAAGGCGCGACTTCGATGGAACAGTTGCACGATCTCTTCGGGTCTCTTCACTCCACAAAGATCCACACATTGCTCCAGACCTAGTTCCTGGACAAGGTCCTTGCATTGCTGCCAGAGCTTGCCTTGGCCCACCATGGTCAACCGGGCCGATGGTCGCTGGGCGAATACCATGGCGAATGCCTTGATCGTAAGATGCGGCGCTTTCTTATCCGCGAAGCGGCCGATCGCTAGAAAATGGGGGGGGGCTTCATCCGGGCGCCCCGGAACAAAACGCTCCACATCAATGCCATAGCAATTGTAGATCACCTTGGCGCGGGGTGCGCCAAGGGCAAGCAACTGCTGTTCCATCGCTCTGCTCACCACCACCAAAGCCCGCGCATACCGGAAGAGTTCGCGGTAACCATGATAGCGGGCCACATAATCCACCCGATGTGCATCGAAGCCATGGAAATGCACCACCAAGGGGATCCTGGCAGCTTCACAAGCCGGAAGGATCTCTGCACCCATGTTGCCATATTCGGCTAGCACCACGTCCGGCTTCAATTGCTTCAATCGCTGCGCGAGTCGTTGACGGATCAACCCCGGCATGCCGCCAAAGCGCTTGCCCAACAATCGGTCCCAATAGGCACCTAGACCTTCCTGCCGGACCAGCGGACCACCTACGCTTGCGTTGCGCGGAGGGACACCACCCGAAAGCAACTGATCCACCGATCGCAACCGATCGATATGGGCAGCGATGAAGGTTTCGCTCCAAGCGTTCTCCGCTGGCGAGGCCAGGGCTATGCGCAATGCATCCTGTTCACTTGCCACCGGTCACACGTTTCACAACACGCCCAAGACGGGCACGCATCGAGGTATCGGGGGGGGCGTTCTTTTCGGCCAAGCGACGCTTGCTATCGGCCACTACATCCTTCGGATAGCCCGCTTGCAACAGCCGATCCCGTAATGTGTTCAGATGTGGCATGAGCGAGCCGTCCACACCCGAAACGATGCCATCGATCATGGATCGGGTGAAGTGGATGAACACGATCGGATCACGACCATTGATGAGCACTGAACCGTCCGCCTGTGCCACACGGGCGCACTCCACCATGTTCCAGTTGGCCACATTGCAACCGCGGTGCTTCAATACGTGTACACCATCGAAATAGACCGGCAGAAGGTTCAGGTGTGTTTGATCCACATATTGGCCTTGGGTGAAGTCCTTGATGCAGACCTCAAGGCAATTATGGCCCCAAGCGTTCAATGCGTCCACACCACTTCGCGAAGCACCTACGAATCCACCATTGTAAAGGCCACCTACATAGAGTAGATCGAAATTCGCGCGGTCCACCGTGGCTACGGAGCTACGCCAATGCGGACTAAGGATGATGGCCGATCGAGCAAGTTCGTTCCACAACCAGCTCGGATCATGGAAGAAGTGCAGGTCGCAATCGCCGTAGATCACCCTGGGATACTGCTGCAACAGGTGCATCATCAGCACGGGCTTCAGGCTCCAGCGCAGCTCATCGCTCTGCTCGGCGTACTTGATCGCAATACCGTTGCCTAGATCCGACTGCCGCATCTCAGCCAGTGTTGATACGCTGACCCCGGTTCTTCCGCCAAGGTCTATCGTTGCCTTGTCCTCGATATCCGAAACAAGGATCACGAATGGCAATTGATGGTCCCACTGCCGCAACGAATCGCACAGCGCCAGTGCCCAGCCCAGGTGGCTACGTGTGATGATGGTGCAGAAGGCCCGTTCCATAGATCCAGTGAACCGATGTGTACAAGGTCTACATTCCTGAGCTAACTCCGGTCGCGATACTTCAGTGAACGCAACCGCACCTTGGCCAAATAGGGCAACCAAGACCACTTGCGGCCAGGTGAAGACCACCAGAACGCCAGGCCCGGCCACAGACCCATGTCCGCTACCCGATGATAAAGGGCATGCCAACGACCCATCACCTCCTTCTCGAAGTGTGCTTGAGGGAAGGTACGATGCACCGAATTCAGTTCAAGCAGCCTCTCCCTCCATCGGTTCAACCTGTTGACATCCTCAACGCTCATGGTCGCTGGCAGGAAGCCTGTCAAGCTAACATGAGCACTGACCTCCTCTGCAGATACGTCGTAACGCAACAGTTCGAAAACACGGGTCACGATCACCAGCCTGTCCGCCCGGGCATCTCGGCCACTCCGAAAGTTGTTCTCACCGCGCCGATACACACTGAGCACCTCGGGCAGATTGGCGAAAACAACGTGCGGACAAACAGCGACCTGGAAGAGATAGTCCATTCCCGGCACGCGCCAATCCGGATCGAAGCGTAACCCACTTTCAACGAAAAAGCGCCTGCGCACCATCGACGATGGGTGCATGTAAGCATCGGTGAAAATGAGCCCTCCCAAGGCT
>JAEYWT010000094.1 GCA_023428865.1 Bacteroidota bacterium
CCATTCCTCGGTCGAACAGAGCCTGAAGGGAGGTGCGTAGTGCTATAAAGAGCCGAGTACGGAGAAAGTCCGCTCAGGCTCTCAGGGTGCGGGAGGTCCAGTGGGACTTGCCGTCAACTCACTCCTCGCCTTCAAGTAGGTGCGGTCTTTCTGCAGCAGTATCCGGTAGTACCCATCGTTCCCCCACACGTTGCGGGCTATGCCGGCCTTCAGGCGCATGGCGATCTGTTCGCGCGAGCGTAGCGCATCGGCGGGGCGGTGATCAATGCCTTCTTTGCGTGCGAATGCATCCAGTTCAGTCAAGAGGGCATTGCTGACCACATAACGGCGGGCGAAATCATCGCTGTTCTTGTACTGGGTAAGCAGGGTATTGCGCTCCCGGTCCGCCACGTTGAAGCCGAATTGGTTCAACGTTCCGCTGAAGAAGAGGTCGGTGAGATAGGCCGAAGACTCCATGGTGTCGGTTGGTACGAAGATGTCCGGTACCACACCACCACCACCGTACACGGTCCTTCCATTCACCGTGCGGTAGACCTTGCTACTGTCCTTCGGTATACTGTCCAAGTTGAGCAGTTCCCCATGGCTGGCGCGCGCTTCGAAGTCATCCATGTAGTCGATGCCCTTTCCGTAAGGCCGCTGAATACTGCGCCCGCTGGGGGTGTAGTAGCGTGCGGTGGTGATCCGCACAGCGCTGCTATCGGGGAGCGGAACGTGTTCTTGCACCAGTCCTTTGCCGAAGGTGCGTCGACCTACGAGCCAACCCCGGTCATTGTCCTGAATGGCACCGGCAATGATCTCACTAGCGCTCGCCGAGCCTTCATCGATCAGCACGGCCAAGGGAATGGTTTCATATCCGCCAGCCTTGGTGGCATCGGCATCCTGGCGGGGGGAGTGTCGCCCTTCGGTGTATACGATGGCGCGGCCGCTGGGGAGGAACTCATCGGCCAGGTCTATGGCGGCATTGAGGAAACCACCACCATTTCCACGCAGGTCGAGAATGAGACGCTGCATGCCTTGGGCTTTCAACGCATCGGCTGCCTTCTGGAATTCTTCGTGCGTATTCTTCGCGAAGCGGACCAGCTTGATGTAGCCTGTCCCATCATCATCGAGCATGGTGGCGGCCACACTGTGGATGGGGATCTTGCCCCGCTCAATGGTCACCTCGAATGGCTTCGGCTTTCCATGGCGCATGAGCTCCACCACCACGGTGCTGCCTTTGGGACCGCGCAAGTGCTTCATCACCTGATCATTCGTGATGTTGATGCCTGCGATCTTCTCCCCGTTGGCGGAAATGATACGGTCGCCGGCGCGGATACCCACGCCAGCACTGGGTCCACCTTCAACGGGAGATATCACCACCACGGTGTCCTGCTGTATCGCGAACTCCACGCCGATCCCTTCGAAGCTGCCTTCCAGCGGTTCTTGGGCAGCCCGGATCTCGGCTGCACTGATGTAATAACTATGCGGATCGAGGCGTTGGAGGAGGTCCTGAAGCACCTCGTCCACCAAGGCGTTCTTCTGGACGGTATCCACGTATTGGGCATCGATCAGGTCGATCACGCGGCCGATCTTATCCGAAGAGGACGGTTGGCGTAGGTTGAAGACAGTGAGGGGCCCAGTGGGGGAGGAGGCCATATCGCGCCCGATGAACAAGCCGCCCACCAAGGCGAGTACGATCAAAAGGGGATAGTAGGGTGAGGGCCTGCGCCGTGGAGGTTCGAACATCCTAATGGGCTTCCAGTTTCGTAACGATGACCCCTCCGGCCATCAGCAGTTCCAAGCCAGCTGGGTCCTTGTAGGCATCTTGGAACACGAGCCGTACGATACCGGCTTGCAACACCAGCTTGCTGCACTCCTTGCAGGGGGAATGCGTAAGGTACAACGTTGCCCCACGCGCATTGTTCGTGCTTTTGGCCACTTTCAGGATGGCGTTGGCTTCGGCGTGCAGTACGTACCAATGGGTAAGACCGGCGGCATCTTCGCAATCGTTGGGGAAGCCGGTCGGTGTGCCGTTGTAACCATCGCTGATGATCATACCATCCTTCACGATGATGGCCCCGACTTTCTTCCGGGTGCAATGGCTAAGCTTCGCCCATTCTTGGGCCATTCGCATGTAGGCGCGGTCGTAGCGTTCCTGTTTTGCAGGTTCAGCGTGTACAATGGCGTCTTGCGCGGTGGACATCCAGGGCGTGAAAGTAGTACGGCCGCAAGGTGCGGCCGTACTGTTGTACCCAGGGCGGGACTCGAACCCGCACGACTTGCATCACTGGTGTTTGAGACCAGCGCGTCTACCGATTCCGCCACCTGGGTAGGTGTTGGGGCGGCAAAGATAGCGGAGTAATGGCTTCCCCGATCACCTGCCAAGCCACCAAGTCCGCAAGCGTATTTGTTGTTTGGTAGCCTTGGACAGTACGCTCGGGCTACCTTTTTCGTCCAAAGCGATACCGGATTTGCTGAGCCAATCCGCTATCGGGAGCGTGTTCGGTTCGTTCAAGTAACGCTGTAGCAATTCCCCCACATCCGGCCCGGTGAGGCGTGCGATGGTTTCAAAGAGCTCTTCATCCTTGAACGGTTTTCCAGGACCGTATTCTTCCTGAAGGTCGTGCACGAGTTGCTGTACGCCGTATTTTCCGTTGGAGCGCTCGCGCAGGGCGATGTCCAGCCCCATGCAGAAAAGTGTGCCCTTCAAGTAGAAGTTGTAATACTGGTCTTGCTGCTCCATAGCTTGCTGGCTCAAGGTGGTCAGCGCTATGTCGTCGGGGAACTTGCGCATCATGCGGATCTTCTCGCGGATCACGCCGAGGAATTCATCCACTGTTTGACGACCTTGCTTCACGGGCATGTGGATAGCGAAGTATTCGGTCATGCCTTCGTAGAGCCAAAGGTGTCGGCTCATACGTGGTGTGTTGAAGTCGTACTGCGCGATCTCTTCACTGTGTACGCTCAAGGGCAATATGGTGTGGAAGAACTCATGGCTGGCAATGCCATACACGCTATTTGCGATCGCCTCAGGATCCAATGGCATACAGAGCAGGATCAAGGTGGAGGCGGAGTGCTCCAGTCCGTCGCCCATGCTGCTGCCCTCCACGGCGCTGGGGTTGTGATAGATCAGGAAAGTGTAGTCCTTAACGGGTAGGGTACCTCCCAGATAGGCGCGTTGATCGGCGAGTAATGGGCGGATATACTTGGCCACTTCCTGCGCAATGGACTGGCCGGTGGTACTGTGGCAGGCAACCAGTACGTTGATGTCTTTCAGGCGGATGTGAGCGGTATCCACCGGTGCGATCATCATGGGGTTGTCCACCAAGTGTCGGTAGCTCGTTGCCTGGAACGTGATGTCCTCGGCCTTTTCGCTCGTGCGTGGCAAGCTGGTGGCAGCGTAGTGCGAGGCGGGCTTCTTCAGTTCGATGGTATAGGGCAACTGCTCATATCCTTCGAAATATCCGATCACCGTGTTGTGGTTGATCACGCTGGCCTCGGGCTTCACCGTGCCTTCGGAGGAGCGGTAGTTACCCATGGAGAAACGGATGTCGAACTCCTCCCAACCATCATCCACCGAATAGGTGATGCGATGCAATGCACGGGCTTCGGGGATCGTCCAACGGTTCACATCCGAACGAGCAATGGGGATGGGCTCCCCATTGGGGTCGAATGCACCGATACCACCAGCGAGGCGCCCATGGTCCATCACCCCATAGATACCGGGCACGATGCGTGGCAATGCGAAGACCACCTGATCCGTATCGAACGGCGGAACGACCAATTCCACTTCAAGGCGGTCGTTGTGCTGGTCGCGTAGGTCTATATGGGCGATGATGGGTTGTTGCGACCACCCGTTGAAGGTGATGGCTGAACTGATGAACAAGGCGAGGGTGCGCATGGTGCGAAATGAAGATGCTCCACCTCTAGGACGGACCATTCTCCGTGAAGTTACAACGAATCACAGCCTCCGCAACAACCCGCGCAGATCCACCTT
>JAEYWT010000138.1 GCA_023428865.1 Bacteroidota bacterium
GCCCCACATTGTGCGCATCACGACTGTGCGCATATCCATGGATGAAGTCTTCCCACGAAATGATGATCAAGCCCACCACCGGCCGCACTTCGCCCTGATGAAGACGACCACTGCGGTGCGAGCGATAACTCTCTGGATACACTACGATACGCGTGAAGTGTTTCAGCTCGATCTCCGGAAAGCCGCGCAACAATTGGGCTGCACAAGCGGCGATCATCACCTTCATTTCCGGCACCAGGCCAATGCCCGCGCCCACCCAGTTCTTCTCGTTCAAGAAGAGCGCCACCTTCGCCTCGAATACCCGTTTTTCCGTTTCGGCCAACCGTTGGTACTGCGTGGCATATTTCGCCAGGATCGCACGTTGATCATTGATCGTCACGGGGCTGGTGGTGGCACTGGTGCGCACCTGCCGTATCGCATATACGATCGCAAGCACAACGGCCAACGGCACCAAGAAGGTCATCGCCGTTCAGTTCAGTAGCTGATCTTGTCCACCTTTTCCTTCCACGCGCGGAAGATCAACTGTGCTTCATCGCGTAGCTCATGTCCGGTGGGTATGCGTCTTTCACTGTAGGGCAGTGGCAGCTCATCATAGATCAATTGATCATCGAAACCAGCGTCCGCCGCGTCTTCACGCGTGGCAGCGAAGACGATCCGATCCGGCCGGGCCCAGTAGATCGCACCGAGGCACATGGGGCAAGGCTCGCAACTGGTGTACAACACGCAGCCATCGAGTTGGAAGGAGCCCAGTTGTTTGCACGCTTCGCGAATAGCTACCACTTCGGCATGCGCCGTGGGGTCGTTCGTACTGGTGACACGGTTGTTACCGCGACCTACGATCACGCCGTTCTTCACGATCACGCAGCCGAAGGGGCCTCCATCGCCACGGTCCATTCCTTCTTTCGATAGTGCGATGGCTGCACGGATGTAGTCGATGTCTGAGGTGTGCGACATGTTGTCTGCGTATGTTCTTGTGCGTGGTTCCCGCAAAGAAAGCCCATCGCAGGTAACAAGACCGGCAAGTGAATACGCCTTTCGCCGGAGTCGCCTATCTTTCCGAACCACCAATTCCATTTTCATGTTCGTTACCGAACCCACCAAACGACTTGCATTCAAGGGGCAAGGCGGCGATCTGTTCATCGTGCTCGTGGTGAACATGTTGCTCACCTTCATCACGCTCGGCCTGTACTATCCATGGGCCAAAGCGCGAAAGCTCAGCTGGTACTATGAGCATACCGAGCTGGATGGCCACCCATTCCATTTCCATGGAAAGGGGAACGAGATGTTCCGAGGCTTCATCAAGGCGATCGCCATTCTGCTGGCGATCTACAGCGTGTATTTCTATGGGGTTTTCACGAAGGATCCGGTCATCGCGTTCATTGGCCTCTTGGTGATGTTCGTCGGCCTGCTGTTCTTCATTCCTCTGATCATCCACGGTTCGTTCCGCTACCGTTCTAGCCGCAGTAGCTGGCGTGGAGTGCATTTCGGATACCGCGGAAAGCTGAACGAACTGTACCGGATGTGCATCCGCGATGGCTTGCTCACGCTGATCACCTTCGGCATCTATGGCTCTTGGTTCGCCATGAACATCCGTAACTACACCTTGGGGAACCTGCGCTACGGAAGCTCTTCGTTCCAGTACAAGGGTGATGGCATGGATTTCTTCCTGATGAACCTGAAGGGCTATTTCCTCACGCTCTTCACCTTGGGTATCTATGCCTTCTGGTGGCAACGCGATATGTTCAACTATTACGTGGACAACCTGAGCTGGAACTTCCAGGATGGCCGCAAGATCCAATTCAAGAGCACGGCTACCGGTGGTGGTTTCTTCAGCCTCCTCGTGGTGAATGTGCTCATCGTAATCTTCACGCTGGGCATCGGTTTCGCTTGGGCAGAAGTACGCACCATGCGATTCGTGATGGAGAATATCCTCCTGGCTGGTGATGCCGACCTCAACGCCGTGGTGCAGACCGAGCAAGAACACAAAGACGCCATGGCCGACGATATGGGCGACCTGATGGATATCGGCGTGTTCTTTTGAATGGTGGAACGCGAGGTTCAAGCGGTCTACTACGACGGCGCCACCAGCAAACCGCAGGAGGCCACCGTGCGGGTGAGCGATTTCAATTCGCTGGAGGTCCGCTTACCCAATGACGATCGTTTCCAGTGGCCGTTGGAACACGTTGGTATGGAATGGGAGCGGAGCAGTACCATGCTACGGCTTTCCTTCGGCGAACATCCGCGCCGGGTGATCCTGATCCGCGATGAACTCTTCATCAAGAGCTTCGTGCTGCGCATGCGCTACACAGGGCGTCAAGGCTCGTACGATCGCGTTCTGAACGTGGCGCGCAGCGGACCAGTGCTCTTCTTTCTCGGTGTGATCGCGTTACTGGTGTGTTCCTATGTGTGGATACTGCCATGGACCGCAGAACGCCTGGCCATGGTGGTGCCCAATGAGGTGGATGAACGAATCGGAGAGACCGCTTTCCAACAGATGGCGTATGCCATGCAGATCGATGTCGAGCGAACGGCCGTGCTGCAACGATTCGGTGATCAACTCCAACTTTCTCCGAGCTACAAGCCGGTCTATCATGTGGTGAAGGATGATCAGGTGAATGCCTTCGCTCTACCAGGCGGGCACATCGTTGTGTTCTCCGGTATCCTCGATAAGATGGACTCTGCCGATGAACTGGCCGCATTGCTTGCACACGAGGCGACACACGTGGAGGAACGCCATAGTACGCGTATGATCGCGCGTAGCATGGCCGGTTACCTCTTCCTTTCCTTGCTGATCGGCGATGTGAACGCTGTGGTGGCTGTGGTGGCCGAGAACGCCAACGCCTTGCGCAACCTAGGCTATGGACGTGGTCTGGAAAGTGAAGCCGATGGATTAGGGCAGGAGAAGCTCTTGGAGAATGGCGTGGACCCAAGGGCCATGGTGGCCTTGCTGGAACTGTTGCAGCGCGAAGCCATGGACATGCCCCAAGAACTTTCCTTCCTCAGCAGTCATCCACTTACGCAAGAGCGTATGGACAAGGCCAATGAGAAGGCCGATAAACTCGGCGCACCCGCCACGCCGAACAAGCAGCTGGATGTGCTATTCCAACAACTGGTGCCGAAGGGTCAGTCCAGCGAAGAGATCCCAAGCTCCTTCAACTGATCGGCATCCAAACGGCTCGGCGCATCGATCATGGTGTCGCGTCCCGCGTTGTTCTTCGGGAAGGCGATGAACTCTCTTATGTCCGTGCGATAGCCGAAGAGGCTTACCAGCCGGTCGAAGCCGAAGGCCGCACCACCGTGGGGCGGAGCACCGTACTCGAAGGCATCCATCAGGAAACCGAATTTGTAGCGTGCGTCCTCATCTGTGAAACCCAGCACGCGGAACATGGCCTCTTGCATGCTACGATCGTGGATGCGGATGCTTCCACCGCCGATCTCCGTGCCGTTGATCACCAGGTCGTATGCGTTGGCGCGCACGCTGCCGAGGTCGGTGCCGCTGGTCAGTTTGGCGGCATCTTCCGGTTTGGGCGCAGTAAAGGGGTGGTGCATCGCGTGCCAACGACCGGTCTCCTCATCCTGCTCCAACAGCGGAAAGTCGATCACCCAAAGGGGTTTGAAGACCTTCGGGTCGCGCAGGCCGAGTAGGTCGCCGAGGTGGAGTCGAAGCTCGTTCAATTGCTTGCGTGTCTTGTCCGCCTTGCCTGCCATGATGCACAGCAGATCACCCTTTTTCATGCCGAAGCGATCGGCCCATTGCTGCAGTTGCTCCGGGGTGAAGAACTTGTCCACGGTGCTCTTCAGCCCTTCCTCGGTCCACTTCACGAACACGATGCCCGTGGCTCCGATCTGTGGCCGCTTCACGAAGTCGATGAGCGCATCGGTCTGCTTGCGACTCCAACCTGCACAGCCTTCCGCGTTGATACCGACCACGAGCTCGGCATCGTCGAAGACCTTGAAGCCATGACCATGCACTAGGTCATTCAGGTCGTGGAAGCGCATCCCGAAACGCAGGTCCGGCTTGTCGCAGCCGTAGCTCTTCATGGCCTCGTCGAACGACATGCGCGGGAAGTCTCCTTCGAATTCAACACCGTGGATGCTCTTGAACAGGTGCTTCGCCATGCCCTCGAAGGTGCGCAGGATGTCCTCCTGTTCCACGAAGGCCATCTCACAATCGATCTGTGTGAATTCGGGCTGGCGGTCCTGGCGCAAGTCCTCGTCGCGGAAGCACTTCACGATCTGGAAGTACCGGTCGAAACCGGCTACCATCAGCAGTTGCTTGAAGGTCTGCGGGCTCTGCGGCTACGCGTAGAACTCGCCTTGGTTCATGCGGCTCGGCACCACGAAATCGCGTGCGCCTTCGGGCGTGCTTTTGATCAGTACCGGCGTTTCCACTTCCAGGAAATGCTGTGCGCTCAGGTAGTTCCGCACTTCCATCGCCATGCGGTGGCGGAGCTCGAAGTTGCGGCGCACGCTTGCCCGACGCAGATCCAGGTAGCGATATTTCATCCGCAGCTCGTCGCCGCCGTCGGTCTCGTCTTCAATGGTGAACGGAGGCAATTTGGCTGCGTTCAGGATGTTCACCTCCTGAACCACGATCTCCACCTCGCCCGTGGCGATGTTCAGGTTCTTGCTTTCGCGCTCCTTCACCACGCCCACCGTCTGGATCACGAATTCGCGACCGAGCGTACGCGCCTGTGCCACCAAGGCCTGTTGCGCCTCACTACCGGGATTGAACGCCAACTGCGTGATCCCGTACCGGTCGCGTTTGTCTAAGAAGGGCATGCCACCCAGATCGCGGGCGCGCTGGACCCAGCCAGCCAATGTCACGGTCTTTCCTGCGTCGGTAAGGCGGAGTTCGCCACAAGTGTGGGTGCGGTACATGCGTTGTGCGGGCGCGAAGTGGAATGACCACAACGCGAACGGAGCGCGAAAATACCGGATGCGTGGGAACCGCTACTGAACGACGAAGGTGAGGGAGCGACGGATCACGTCGCCATCGGCTTCACGCACCCAAAAGGTCCACCGCTCTACCCCCTCTTGGGAACGGGTCCTGATGGATTTGTCGAAGGCGAACGTATCGCTACCGATGGAGAGACTGTCCACCACCGTTTCGTTGCCGCCATCATAGGTGGAGATCACCTTGAAGGTGTTCAGACCGTCGTCGCCACGGTTGATGCGGACCCCTACTAGAAGTGTGTCTCCCATGGCCACGGTGTCGCTCAAATAGGTGTAGCCTTCGGCGACCACGAACTCAATCGTCGGGTTCACCGTGGGCTTGGTATCGTCTCGGTCGCAACTGGCAGAGAAGAGCGTTGCCGCAAGCCCAACGAAGGCGATCGCCTGGAGCTGTCCGAACCGTTTCATGGCTACAAAGGTATTCCGCTTTATCCGTTGGCCTTGTACTGAACCGCTCAACACACGGCAGGCAGCGGCTGGGTCACATTTCTTCGTCTTGCCCGAAAAACCGATCAATGGCACGAACGTTACTCGCCTTTTTCTTCTTGGCTGCCTTTACCCAAGCCCATGCGTGTTCCTGCTTCGGCCCCAACACCTTTTGCGGGGTGCTTAACCCGCCCTACGAGAACCCGGAGTGGTGGCTTCCGGATGCGGTGGTGATGGCGGTGCCCTTGCAACAATACCACTACGGCGTGGATGTGCTGATCGTACAGGTGTTCCAAGGGGAAATGGACAACGATACCGTCCGGGTCTGGGGAGATAATGGTGCCTTGTGCCGCTTGTATACGGGCTGGGCCGCTGGTGATACGCTCATTCTCGGGCTTCACCGCTGCGATCTGGCAGGCAATACCGTCCAGAACCCCGACTATCCGCCCGACCTGGAACGCGAGGAAGACCATATGATCAGTGGTTGTGGCGTGTATCTGCTCGACTTCAATAACGGTATGGTGAGTGGTCCCATCGATCAGCCGGTGCCGCAAACGATCGCCCTCGAAGCCTTCACGCAGTAGATCGGCAATTGTGCGCTGTCGAACCAAGTGGCCGAA
>JAEYWT010000140.1 GCA_023428865.1 Bacteroidota bacterium
GATCTTGGGTGGGACGCTCATCACGAACGAACTCTTCATTGAACGCCGGGTCTCCGCAAGCCTGTTCGCCGATGCACACGAGTTGCCCTACAACAAAGTGGCTTTGGTCCTTGGCACCTTGCCGGTAGCACGTGATGGTAGTCCCAATCCCTTCTTCCGTGAGCGTGTGCAGGCCGCCGCTGATCTTTACTGCTCTGGCAAAGTGCAACACTTGATCCTGAGCGGCAACCGCGATGCATGGGGCTACAACGAACCGGAGGAGATGCGCAAGGCCTTGCTTTCACGGGGTGTGAACCGCCTCGACATGACCTTGGACTACGCGGGCATCAACACCTTCGAATCCGTAGTGCGCACCAAGAACGTCTTCGGTCAGGAGAACTTCACCATCATCAGTCAGGGTTACCACAACGTTCGTGCGCTCTTCATCGCCAACGAGATCGGGGTGAATGCGGTCGCTTTCAACGCCAAGGACATGCCCATTGCCCAGGCCAAACGATCATGGTTGCGTGAACGCGGATCACGCGTGAAGATGTGGTTCGACCTGCTCAGCTAAGCGGCACCGTTCTCAGATCCCGAATTCCACTTGGAACATGGCGGTCCACGCATTGCCGGTCGAACCAAGGTCCATCTGGCCATTGAGCCAGCGGTAACCGAGGTAGGTCTGCAATTTGATGCGATGGCCACTGAGATACTTTGAGGCGCCCAACAAGAATTCTTCCGTTCGGCTGGATAGCATCGCCGTGCTGGCCCTAGGCTGAATGACGGTATAGCGCGAAGCAACTTCATACTTGGACCGGAAGTACTTGCTCAGCTGCAGGTTCACCCCCTGGCCGGTGAGCACGAAACGCTGGCTTCCATCGGCATTCACGGTGATGGGATCATCGCATTGGCGATCGAAGAACTCGCTGGAAAGTGCCCAGCCCTGGTACTTCAGGACCATATCGGCGATGGCCGTGGTGAAGGTGCGGGCCGCATAGAGCTCAGCACCCAATTGTCCCCCGGTGCGGTATGCGCGATCGTTGAAGTGGTAGGTGGCACCGAAGGCGAGTTTCGGTTTCGGCTCGAACTCCAGATCGCCTTCGGAATAATCGCCTTTGTTGGTGAAACGCCCGAGCGGCAGCCATTCCAAACGACCGGTGTAACCCAAGCCGGAGTTCCCAGGCTGTGCACCGCGGCCATCGCCAGTGCTGAGCGCACCTTTCAGCTGTAGTTCCTGTGTCGCGAACGGAATGGTCCAATAGCCGAACACACCATAATCGCGATCCAAGGTGAATGCGCCATTGGCTATGGAACGGTCGGGGAATTGTTGGTTGCCACTGGAGATCACGCGTTGTCGATTACCCGGCAGCTTCGATTGGCCCACCCCGATGTATACCTTTTCGTTGAAGTGGTAGTACACCATGGCATCGCGTACGGGCTGTGCAACCGTGCCACCATCCAGGTCAAGATCGGCACGCGAGAAGTTGAGTTGGATGTAGTACTGCAACTTGCGCTGCAGCACGAAACCATCCAGGCGTAAGCGTAATCGTCGCACACGTGCATCCACCGTTCGTGCGCTCCAATCCTCGCCGCTCATGGTGGTGAAGCCGAGCCTGTTCTGCATGCGGAACCGCAGGTTGAGCAGGAAGAGGCTGTCCTGGCGGATGGAGATCCCATCGCGCACCTCGATCAAGGCACGTTCGTCCAGTTCGTTCTGAGCGAACAACGGAACACCGAACACCAGTGTCAGCAGCAGAAAGAATAACCTCCGCTTCATCGGGGCGCAAAGAATGAAATGTTGTGTTAACCCTGCGTTCGGAACGTGTTAACCTTGGCGTAATGATCGTTGGTAGACCACCAGGTCGTTCGCGGGGATATCCTGCAACCCAAGGGTGCGCATCATGGTGATCAATTGTCCGCGGTGCTGCGTGCCATGGTTGAAGCAATGCAGCAGCATGTGCCAGCGCACTTGCTGGTGGGTATTCCCACGCAGATCCTTGTAGTCGGCCACGCCATCGAACCAGGCTTCATCGGCCGCCAACACAAGATCAGTGAGTCGCTGGGTGAACTTCAACAGGGATCCGATGGAAGTATCCTCTTCCGCTGGCCATGGCACGGGTGAAATGCCCAGCAGCCGATGGGTCCACGCATTCTCGGCATCGCGGATGTGGAGCAAAGTGGCTCGTATGGAGGGGAAACTGCTGCTCACCGGTCGGTCGAGCACATCGTCCGGTTCGCGCTGCAGGCGTTCTACGAAGCGTGTATTCGCCCAGTTGTTGTAACCGGCGAGTTGGTCTAGGATCGGCTTGGGGGTCATGGATAGGTGGATAACCTTGTTAAAAATAGGTTGTCGGGGTTCGTCGTCCCCTGCTCCATATCCGTCGAATTTCGCAGGAACGTAGAGAGACCATGATCGCAACGCTGTTCGGCAAGAAGAAGATCTCGGAGGAGAAGTTGGCCAACGTGTTCGTGAACGCCGTGTTGGAGCTGTCCGAACAAGGCTTTCCGGCCATCGCAGCCGAGCTTAACGAATCACCTGAGTTCCACGTAAGCCCCGCTTTGGCTGAGACCGATGACCAGGCTTTCGCCTTGATCGTGCTTGCCGCCAACCTTACAGAAGCGCAACGCATCCTCGGCCCAGGCGTGGACAAGCGGATCACCTCCTTGGCCATTTCCAAATTCGCGCAAGCCATGGACCTCAGTGTTCCTGATCTGGAGCGTGAGGTACGATCCCTGCAGAGCCAGATGGACCGCCTCAACTTCCCCAGCAAGAACACGGTGTACGCCATGGGCAAAGTGCTCTTCCACCGCTACGAGTTGTTCTGTTTCCAAGACAGCTACTTCCGCGAGATGAAAGCGCCGAACCCCATCATCCTCAAACGCCTCAATGGGCTCATGGGCTACTTCCTCTGGAACTGGAAAGAGGTGAACGAACAGTATCGGATCGTCTGACCACCGGACAGACCCTCCTCGAAGAAGCGCCCCGTAAGGCGCTTTTTCGCTTTCTAGGCGATGTGGAGTTTGTCCACCGCCATGCCTACGATCTCTTCACCGATGGCTAGTGCGGCCGTTGCAGCGGGCGATGGTGCGTTCAAGACATGGATGTGATTGCCCCGTGTTTCTATTCGGAAATCGTCCACCATATTACCGTCGGTGCCCAGCAACATGGCGCGCACACCGGCCCGGCCGGGCTTCAGATCCTCCATGGTCAAGCTGGGGATCAGGCGTTGCAGCGTTTTCAAGAACAAGCGCTTGCTGAAGGCACGCCGGTATTCGGCAAGGCCATAGCTCATGTTCTTCATGAAGAGCTTCCACGTGCCGCCATAGGAGAGCGCATCCATGGTGTCCTTCAGGTCGAAGTCGGTCTTACCATAACCTTCGCGCTTGAAGGTGAACACGGCGTTGGGTCCGCATTCGATACTGCCGTCGGTCATGCGGGTGAAGTGTACGCCAAGGAAGGGAAACCGCGGATCGGGCACGGGATAGATCAGGTGTTTCACCTTGTGCTTTCCCTGCTCGGTGAGGTCGTAGTAATCGCCTCGGAAACCGACGATCTGCTCCTTCACCTCGGCGCCATCTTTCCGCGCCAAACGATCGCTCTGTAAACCGCCACAGAAGATCACATAACGTGCAGAATACGTTCCCTTCGAAGTACGCACGATGGTACGATCATTCGTTTGCTCCGCCCCAAGGAATTCTTCACCCAAGCTCACCTTGCTCTCAGGCTGGCGGCTGGTGGCGATCTCGGCCATCTTCTCCGTAGCACCACGGAAATCGATGATACCGGTACAGCCCACACGCACACCGGCCACACCTTCGCAGAACGGCTCCACCTCGCGGATCTGCTCGGCGGTGATGCGTTCCATGCCTTCGATCCCGTTGGCGATACCGGTGTTGTAGATCTTCTCCAAGCGTGGCAGTTCCTCCTTGTCGGTGGCCACGATCAACTTGCCGCAGACATCGTGCTTGATACCGTGTTCCTTGGCGAAGGCCACCAGTTCGCGTCTTCCGGTAACGCAGTTGCGGGCCTTGTAGCTGCCGGGCTTGTAGTAGATACCACTGTGGATGACACCGCTGTTGTGGCCGGGCTGGTGATCGGCCAGGGCCTTCTCCTTCTCCAGCAGCAGGATCCGCAGCTGCGGAAAACGAGCCTGCAGTTTGTAC
>JAEYWT010000165.1 GCA_023428865.1 Bacteroidota bacterium
GGTGAGTTCGAGCCTGTCCGATTCCTGGTTGATCAGCTCGGCGCGTTTCTGCTCCGTGATATCGCTGAACGTGACCATGAAACCATCTTCCAATTTCACGGCATGGTGCATGAACCAACTGTTGAGGCCCGATCCGCTGTAGTGGAACTCCTTCACCGACGGTACACCTTCTTCCACGGTGCGCACATATCCATCGAACAAACCCGTGCTCTTGTTCTCGGGCATTTCCTCCAATAGCCGCTTCCCGACCAGGTCATCGCGACCAACGAGCACATTGGCCATCCGATTCGCGCTGAGCCATTCGAAGTCCACGATGGTGCCTTTGGCATCACGCACCGAGCGGAAGGACATGATCCCGCTGGGAGAAACATCGAACACCTTTTGCAGCAGCAGTTGTAATCTGGACCGCTGCGCCACCTCGCGATCCAGATCGGCCACCTTGGCGCGAAGAGCCAGCCGCACCTCTTCATTCCGCCGCAAGGTGCGGGTGAGCCGCCAGAACAACAATGCCGTGGCCATGATAGCCAGCAAGGAATATATCACCAGCATGAAGGGTGCGTCCACACCTTGTTCACGCTCCTTGTTCAACAGTCTGTCTCGACGGGCGATTCGGTCCTTCACCAAACCATCATGCACTACCCGTACCGAGTCCATCAGCACCTTGGCCTGGCCCAGATCGTACACGACGGCTGGTGTGGGCACACTAGGATTGTTCGTATTGAACACCAATGATCGCCAGCTCCATTCCAGCTTGCTATTCAGTTCGCGCAAGCGGGCCAGCCCCAACGAGTCATTCGCATTCAAACCATGGATACTGAGCCTTGCAGTGTGGTCATAGATGCGACGATTGGCCAGTCTGTACGGCTCAAGGAATGCAGTGTCGTTGGTGAGCATGTAGCCGCGTACACCGGTTTCGGCATCACGCAAGCTTGAGAGCATGCCCTCCAGTTCCAGCAAAGCCATACCGTGTACGCGTACCTCTTGTACGGTGCTGGAGTACTTGCGGATGTTCTTATACGTGGCGTACAACAGCACGAGCAGCACCACCACACTGGTGATGTAGAGCGTGGTGGTAAGCCTACGCTCCTCCCGGTCCTTCTTCAGTTCGTTCACGCAGCAGCCAAGGTTGTATCCAACGCTCAGACTTCGAGCCCGTACGACTTCAATTTGTTGTAGAGCGTCTTACGGTCGATGTTGAGCTGCTCGGCCGTGCGCGATTTATTGTACCCGTTGCGCTCCAAGGCCTGTAGAATGGCTTCGCGTTCGGCTTGATGCGCCACGCCGCGTAGACCATCGGAACCCGAGCGACCCGTCGCCTCAAGCTCCACCCCAACAGGAGCATCGCTTTCGAGGCGTGTTGGCACATAGCCGCTCAGCACCACGGCGGGCAGGCAATCGGATGTGATCTGTGCCCCGGTGCTCAAGAGAACAGCGCGTTTAACCACGTTGCCTAGTTCCCGCAGATTACCAGACCAGTTATGGTCCACGATGTGCTTGAGCGAAGCCTCATCGAAGCCTTCCACCGAGCGACCCAAACGTTCGTTGGCCAGGGAGACGAAATGCTGTGCGAAGCGTGGGATGTCCTCGCGCCGTTCGCGTAGAGGCAGCAGGTGTATGGTGAACTCCTGGATGCGGTGCAGCAGGTCCTCGCGGAAGCGGCCCTCGGCCACGGCTTTACGCAAGTCTTCGTTCGTTGCGGCAAGGATGCGCACATCCACCTCGATGTCCTTGGTACCGCCGATGCGTTTGAACCGCCGCTCCTGCAACACGCGTAATAGCTTGATCTGGTTCTCGTAGGTCAGGTTCCCTACTTCATCCAGGAACAAGGTGCCACCATCGGCCTGCTCGAAGCTACCCGCACGATCGCTTACCGCACCGGTGAAGGAGCCTTTGGTATGACCGAAGAGTTCGCTACCTGCCAGCTCTTTGGGCAGCGCACCACAATCCACGGAAACGAAGGGTGCATTGGCCCGTGTGCTTTCCGCATGGATCCGTTTCGCCACGAATTCTTTGCCCGTGCCGGTTTCGCCGGTGATCAACACGGACATATCCGTTGGGGCGACCAAGCCGATGTGTTTCACGATCAATTGAGCAGAAGCTCCTTGACCATCCACGTAACCGGTGTTCTTCGCGGCTTTCGGCTTGGGGGCGACACCTTTCCCGGCCGTCGCCTCTGAGGTGCTATCCGCATCGCCCACGGCAAGTGCATCCTGCACACGCATCAGGAGTTCATCGGGATAGAGCGGCTTGCCGATGTAGTCGAATGCCCCTTTGCGCATGAGCTCCACAGCCAATCGCACTTCCGAATAACCGGTGATGATGATCACTTGGGTACCGGGAGAAGCGGCGCGGATGTGCTCGAGCATTTTCGGCGCATCGGTATCCGGCAACCGATGGTCGCAGAGGACCAGGTCGAATCGATCCACGGCCATAGCGTCGCGTGCGGCTGCACCACGATTGGCTGTTGAGACCGCGTAACCATTCTTGGAGAGTAGCCGGGAGAGCAGGAGACAGAGGTCCTGGTCATCGTCGACAACGAGGATCTTTGCTGTGGCCATGGTAGTGGTGTTTGGTGGTTCAGGCGTTGAATCCGAGTGCGCGTATACTGGAAAAGATCGTTTCGCGGTTAAAAGGTTTCGGTATGAAGACATCTGCACCAGCAGCCACCGCTCGGCTGCGTTCAGAGTCCATGGCGCTGATGGCGATGCAGCGTGCTTGTGGTCGAATAGCCTTCACTTCCGGGATCAATTCGTACCCCAATCCATCGGGAAGGTTCACATCCACGAACACCGCATCGTACTCGGCGTTCGAAAGGGCTGCGCGACCTTCTGCCAGGCTGTGAGCGAAGTAGCACTGTGTTCCATTACGGCGCAACATGGCACACAACAGCTCACAGATCTCCTGCTCATCATCGATCAAAAGCGCGTACTTCATGACTTTCTCATTTTCCATGGCCGTCCATGTTAAGAACGGCCTAAGTTATCGGCCTGTGGTCCAGGCGTTCAAAGGGCGTGTCTTCCTTACCCCGATCGACACAAGCTGTGCCAAATGTGTATGTGCTTGTACTCAAGGAGAGAATAGATGAGCAAGCTATGCCGATCGTGGAGTACATTCCCCAAAAGCGGGGCAAGAATCCCCGATCCCCCGGACCGCAGGTGAGCTTCAGAGCAGAATGATGAGCAGCAGTAGGATGATGATGATGGCGCCAGTACTGAGGTAGATCACCGTACCACCGGCGTTGTACTGTGCCATTTCCGCCTTCAGGCCCCGGTACTCCTGTCGCAGCGCTCGCCGTTCATCGGAACTCAGCTCGGAGCGGTCCTTAGCTAACACGGTCTCGAGGCGTGTCTGTAGGTCGAGTACGGCTGCCTGGTCCGAAGCGCTCATGGTCCGTAAGCGTTCTTGATCCACGATCACTTGGCGTTCGCCGATCGGGGCAGCGGAGAGCATGCCACAACTGGCCGAGAAGGCCAACACAAGGAAGGTTCTACGCAGGGATGTCATGGTAAGGTGGTTCTAGTGTGCAAGACGCAAGCGGATACCGGCGCTCAGGTTCGCTTGGTTAACACGTGGGTTGGTCGTGAATCGTTGTCCTTCGAATACATTGCTCATGGCCACATGGTATCCCCCTTCCACGAAGAGGAAGCCGAGTTCAAGGCCGGCACCAGCACCGATGTACCATTGCGTTGCCGTAGTCTCCACATCGAGCCGGTCGTTGTTCAGGTCTGCGTTCAGGTTGAACAGGGCTGTTGGGCCACCGAGCACATAGAGGTTCACACCGGGCTCATCATCGGCGTCAAGCAATCGTCGGCCTACCATCAGCGGCACCCGCAAGGATCGATCGGTGTAGCGGAATTCCACATCAGTGCCCATGGGCTGTCCTTGTGCATCGAGACCAGCCAAGGTGTAGTTGAGATTCCGCACCTGTATGTGTGCACCTGGACGTATGAACCAGAGGCTACCCAGCATGAGGTCCACACCGGCATGGTAGCCCGCACGGCCCACCCATTGTTCCTGGCCTGCTTCGCGTACATCGTTTCCGTTGTAACCAGCGCCGATACGTATTTCTTGAGCATTCGCCAGTGTGCAGCAGGCGAGCAACAGGACGGCGGGGAGAGTTCGCACGAACATGGGAGTTTGGTTTGGTTGGTCGTACTCTTGCGAGGGTTGTGCCAAGTTCCGTGCGCTGCTCATTCATCGCATTATCAAGGCATCCGCTCGTACATCGGTCTTGATCGTGGGGAATGCGTTCCACAGCACCTTGTGGAGCTTGGTGTGGAATCCCCCATCAGGCCAAGCGCCTTGATACCCGATCACCCTCTCCCATCAGATCCTGGATAGCGCGGTTGATGGCACGATGGTGTTCAGCCTCCCTGGTCTGCACGTGCAGCATGTCCGCCTTGTGACCTTGAAGAAGTTCGGTCGTTCCTAGGGAATCGAGCAAGCGGCCCCACTGCAGGATCAAGAATGCTCGTACCGAACGCAGCCGTTCCAAGATGCCCAGTTCCCGCTGTGCCGACTTCCGGTCCTGCCGATCGGCGTGGTAAACGCCAGCGATCAAGGCTTCCGCTTCGGCGCAAACACAGGCACGCGGTGGCATACCCATGTCTAATGCAAGCTCCACCGTGGTCCGCAACGAACGTTGGTCTTGGGCGGTCTGGTCGGCAAGCAAGCGACCGAGCCGGTTGGGTAGTTCTCGTGTCGACATGGCACGCAACAGACGCACGAGGTTGGCATAGCTGAAATGCACCTCATCGATCAATGCACGCCGACGCTCCCGCTCCTGACGTTCCTTCTGGGATGGGTTCCTCGTATCCATGATGGTTGAATACAGCCATTGGCGTGCCGATCATTGGGTCCATGACCATGTGTTCCACCGTGATCCTGTATGCGCGGACAGACGTGTGCGACCCATACGGAACGACCCGGCAACAACAGTAGCAGCCGTTGCCGGGTCGTCGCCCAGAAAATGATCAGAAGGCGTATTCGCAACCTCCTCTACCGCCCCGGTATACCCAACGCCACATAGGCCTGAAGGCTACGGTTCGTGGCATCGCCCAGCACCGTATTCGCGGCATCGGAGTCTGCCACCTTGGTAAGCCCGTGGTGATAGCGCAACCCGATCTGCGCAGGCCCTGCGTTGAATCCCACACCACCGGCTACACCGAAGTCCAACGACTGGAAATTGTCCTTATCCAGTTCCTCCGAGGCAGAGCCGAGATCGCCCGATGTGCTCACCCGGGCGTTCAGCAGATATCCAGCATATCCGCCGAGCTGGAAGTCTACGATCCCCGCAGCCCGAAAAGAGACCAACACCGGTAGCTCCAGGTAGTTCAGGTTGAAGTCCACGTTCTGATCGAGCAAGCCGAAGAAGCCCGAATACGTGGCGTTGGCGCCTTTGGCGGAATAGAGCAGTTCCACTTGCAGACCGAGTGGCTCATCGGGCATGGTCCGTAGGAAGATACCGGCGTTGGCACCGAGGCGCGTCTTCTCTTCATCGGCATTGTCCACAGCGAGACTGGAGATGTTCAGGCCGCCTTTAACGCCAAAAGCGGGCCCTTGAGCATTGGCAACGGCAGCCCCTGCGAAGAGCACCACTGCAAGGAAAATGTGCTTGGTCATGTTTATTCGTTTGATGGCGATCACAGCAAACGCGTGCCGATCCGTGATGAACAGGCGGATCCATCGGGTTCGGGGTCAGCGCTTCACACGGTGGGCAGAACACACCCCGTTCATAGGCTAGAAAATGGAACAGCCGCCCCTTGCAGAGCGGCTGTTCCAAGCAAGTGTACAGCGATCAGCGCACCTCGGCCACTAGGTAATGGCTTACCCTCCAGAAGGCATCGGGATCCTTGATCTTCAGGTAGGCCAGTTTCTCTTTCTCCTTCACGATCTCATAGGACCCATTCGGGTGCTCGGTGACCAAGTCCACTTTCTTCCCTGATAGTGGGATGCGGTCGGTGCTACGGGTATCGATGGTGCTGAGCGAGTTGCTGGCCACCGCGCTGTTCAACGCCGTGGTGCGACCAAGACCGAGCACACCTCCATCACGCTTCACCACACCTTTCTCCTCCAACTCCTTCACCGAACCGACCGCGTAGTAGGCGGTGTGCATTTCGTTGCCGAGCTGTTCGATCGTGGCTTCACGACGGGCCATCTCCAGCTCGAAGGCGTTGAGCTTCTGGTTCACTTCTTCGATCTTGAAGTCCTTGGCGAGGAGCTCTTCCTTCATCACGTTGAGCACCGAATCGCGCGAGGCGAGTTCCGTATCCAGGGCCTTCAGCTTCTTGCGCAGCGATCCGGACTCAACACGGGACTTATCCAATTTGGAGTTCAGTTCCGCGATCCGGTCGCGGCGCTGCTGCATCAACGAATTCATCAGTTGTATGTAGCGCATGATCCGCTGGCGTTGGTCCACGGTGAGGTTGGCTTCATCCGGTGGCAGCAGCTTCTCACGGTCTTCCAACAAAGCCAGGTTGTTCTCGATATCGCCGAAGGAGCGGGTCATGTCCTCGATCAGGGAATCGCGACTTTGTACTTCGTTCTTCAATCGTGTGTTCTCTGCAAGCGCTGCTTGCTCACTTTCACTGGGGCCGTTCTGGCAGGCCACCAGACCGAGAGCTACCAACGCGGTGGTGCCCGCGAGGCGGAGGGAGGTATTCCGGGTACGCATGGTTCTGTTGTTTGGTGGAACACCTGCGCATTCCGTGCCGACGGAAATTGTACACGCAATGGACATGGGAATGGGGAGTCACTTCCTCATGTTGTAGAACAAAATGACCGGTCGAGAGCGGTCAGTCGCCACCTACCAGCAAGTGATGATCCGCTACTTCGTCCGTAGGTGTTCATCCATGAGCATCCGCAACTCACGTTCTCGAACTACGCTTTGCACGAAATCGCACAGGAAATTCACTTCCAGATCCGACCGAACACGCGGCTCGGGATCCACCACACAGAAAGAGCCGACCGGTTCACCTGTGGAAAGGAAAAGTGGGATCCCTAGGTATGCGGCCCACCGAGATCCTTCACGGAAGTGATATCGCGCCACAAGTGATCGACCTTCGTATCGTTCACCGCCAATGGACCATCCTTGAGAATGGCCCTGGGGGAAAAGGTGCGCCCCGATACATGGTTCATTTTCGCCACCGGCTCGGGCATGCCGAGGCAGCTTTTGAAATAGTTGCAGTCAGTGTCCACCATGGAGAGGAACGCGATCGGTGCTCTGGTCAGGAGCATCGCCAAGCGTTAGGCGATGCCTGAAGAGTAACAGACACGCCTTAAGATGAGAGCCGACCCAAAAAGATCGCTCAAGCCAGACCGGATCCGGTTGCGTTGAATGGCCAAGCACCTGTGATCACCTGAATGGGAGCGGCGCGCAACCTCCCCCCACGGGGAAACACTTCCCCGGTTCATTCGCGCGGAGGGCGCTCAAAAGCACTGGCGCGGATCCTGCACTCCGTTCAGCCCAGTCACCACCATGCGCCACCTTCGTAATGCCCTGACCGGAACCATTGTGGCTTCCACCATCCTGCTCAGCTACACGTTGTATCGCTCGGTTTCCGAACGGAAGCAACTCAGATCGGACCAGGCCGAGATCACCCATATCACCTATGGCCTGTTCGACCCTTCGGAATGGAAGCATGTGATCAGCCAGATCCTACGTTCCAAAGTAATGCGCTTCGAACTGGCAGGGGCGGACCGAGAACAGGTCCGGATACGGACCATCGATCTGATGAACGGCCTCCTTACCGAAGTGGAAGGCGTGTTGAGGCGAAAGAACCAGGAAAAAGGACTAAGCGGCAGTTTGAAGAACGCATTGTTCAACCTGATCGTGGACATGGATGCCATCCGTAGTGGGGTGCCCCGCTATGCTGATATGATCGTGGACTATGCGAACGAACCTGCCAACAGGCGCGAACTCCAATGCTTCGCCATCGACAAGCTGAACGAGGTTGGCAATACCACCGAAGGCATGGTGGATCGGAGGTTGCTGCACGCCGCACTGAGCCGATACGAATGCACGGAGCGTAGCGAGGCGTTGACCATAATCCAAGCTCGTATCAATGTGATCGACCGCAAGCTGCGCGACACCTTCATCGCTTTCGGGGCTGCTTGCGCCGCCCTTCTTGTCCTCGCCTTCACGGCTACTACGGGGTCACGCGCTCCGCTCATTGGCATCATTGCGGTGGGCATCTGTTCGCTCTTTCTGGGACTTCAACTCCCCATGATCGACATCGAAGCCCGGATCGCGACATTCGAGCTGTTCCTGCTCGGTGAACCGGTCACCTTCACCGACCAGACCCTCTTCCATCAAAGCAAGAGCATTCTACAAGTGGTGCGGCTTCTCCTCGCAGAGTCCAAGCCAGCGCTTATGGCTGTTGCCGTGGCCGTATTCACATTCAGTGTCTTGTTACCGACAACGAAGATGCTGCTGTCCTTCATCACCTTGATCCGTATGCGCGAGCTGCCGGGCAGGCTGGCTGGTTTCTTAGTGCATCGTTCAGGAAAATGGTCTATGGCGGATGTCATGGTCGTAGCCATCTTCATGGCCTTCATCGGTTTCAATGGCGTGGTGGATGGTCAACTATCCTCACTGGAGGACTATGCCAACGCTGCACATGTGCTCACCACGAACAATAGCAACCTGGAATCAGGATTCTACCTCTTCACGCTATACTGCCTGATCGGCTTGATCACCTCGGCTCTTCTTCCACGTACTCTGGAAGCCTCAGTGAAGGCAAAAGGGACCTGTAGCAGGTAGGTAGGGTGGTCCATTGCGCTGCACGCGGGTACGCTCTGCGGCCGAATGACCAGCCAGTGCATGGTCATTTGTTCCACTTGTCCGAATACGGCCCGCATCGCATCACCGAAAGATCGAATACGCGTCGGCCATTATCAGGCCATTGCGGATCCATGCACCGGCAGGATCAAACAATGCGACCGTGTCGTGATGTGAAGCTGGAATTCCACAGACGAAAAAGAACGGGCCGCACACTTTCGCGTGCGGCCCGCCACCAATTGTCTCGCCCACGTGGACGAGACACCACCACGTTAATGTCCGTCGTTGTCCTTGTCAGCGTCGGTCTTACGGTCGATCTTGTCGGCTTGTCGAGCGAACCAATCGCCCACGTCCTTCATGGCGTTGCGAGACTCGGTCTTCACGTTCTCCCACACCTCGGAGGTAGCCGATTCCACATCGTTCAACTCTCCATCCAAGCGGTCGATCTGCTCGTTCACCTCCTTCTTATAGTTCTCCCACTCTGCCCGTTCTTCGGCCTTCAGTGCGGGATCCTTGAGCTTCTCGTCGGCCAAGGT